>NZ_JBEPSK010000010.1:0-100157 GCF_040548835.1 Mycetocola sp. 2940 | reverse complement strand
AAATGAACGACCGGCCCCGCAAACGACTCGAGTTCGCGAAGCCGGCCGAAGTCATCGAACAGGTGCTGTTGCAATGACCGCTTGAAACCGCCCGCTCAAACGGTGCTTTCGCGTCACCGGAAGGCGCTTCGCGGCGGACCTGGAACCTAGATGTGGTACTCGGGGTCGATGAGGCCGTAGGTCTTGCCGGGTTCGCGGGGGCGGGCGTGCGCCGGAACACCGACGAGCAGGGACATCGCCGGAGCGTCCTTGGTCACGACGGCATTCGCGCCGATGATGCTGCCCGCGCCGACCGTGATCGGGCCGATGATCTTCGCGCCTGCGCCGACCTGCACGCCGTTCTCGAGCGTCGGATGCCGTTTCTCCTTGCCCCGTGACTTCCCGCCCAGCGTGACGCTGTGGTACAGCATCACGTCGTCGCCGATCTCGGCGGTCTCGCCGATGACGACGCCCATGCCGTGGTCGATGAAGAACCGCCGGCCGATCACGGCGCCCGGGTGGATCTCCACGCCGGTGAGGAACCGGGTGAACTGCGACAGCATGCGCGCGAGCATCCGGGCACCGTGCGTCCAGAGCCTGGAGGTCAGCCGGTACGCCCAGATGGCATGGAGGCCGGAGTAGGTGAGGAAGACCTCCACGGAGCCGCGCGCGGCAGGGTCGTGCACACGCGCGGCCGTGATGTCTTCCCGGATCCGGGAGAGAACCTGCATCGTCTAGTCGGTCAGGTCTGACCAGAGCGGCGTCGAGATGTAGCGCTCCCCGGTGTCGCAGACGATGGCGACGATGCGCTTGCCGGCGTTCTCCGGGCGCTTCGCGAGCTCGGTTGCCGCCCAGATGATCGCGCCGGACGAGATTCCGGCAAGGATGCCTTCCTCGGCGGCCAGGCGCTTGGCGACCTTCACGGAGTCGTCGAAGCTGACGTCGATGACCTCGTCATAGACGGTGGTGTCGAGGATCTCGGGAATGAAGTTCGCGCCGATGCCCTGGATCTTGTGCGGGCCGGGGGCACCGCCGTTGAGGATGGGGGAATCGATCGGTTCGACCGCGACGACCTGGACTTCAGGTTTGCGCTTCTTGAGCACCTGGCCCACTCCGGTGATCGTGCCGCCGGTTCCGACGCCGGCGACGAAGATGTCGATGTCGCCGTCGGTGTCGCGCCAGATCTCCTCGGCGGTGGTCTTGCGGTGGATCTCGGCGTTGGCTTCGTTGGCGAACTGCTGGGCGAGGATCGCGCCGGGCGTCGCTGCCACGATCTCTTCGGCACGCGCCACGGCGCCCTTCATGCCGAGGGCCGGGTCGGTGAGGACCAGTTCTGCGCCGAACGCACGCAGGAGAACCCGTCGCTCGGTGCTCATCGATGCGGGCATCGAGAGGATCACCTTGTATCCGCGGGCGGCGCCGACGAGCGCCAGGGCGATGCCGGTGTTGCCGCTGGTGCCCTCGACGATGGTGCCACCGGGCTTCAGAGCGCCGGCGGCTTCTGCGGCGTCGACGATGGCGACCCCGAGGCGGTCCTTCACGCTCGAGCCGGGGTTATAGTACTCCAGCTTCGCCAGAACGGTGGCCCCTGCGCCATCGGTCACACGGTTCAGCTGAACAAGCGGGGTGTTGCCGAACGCCTCGGTGATATTGGCGTAGATCTTCGCGGCCACGTATATGCTCCTTGGGTTATGGTCTGCGCGGAACGCAGTCGACGGGATTACAGCTTATTGCCCGGTGCAACCGACGCCGCTTCCGTGACATTCCGGATGCCGTACCGAGGGTCGCGCGCGGCGGCATCCGTCGTGTGCCGCGCGGGTCGCTCGCCGAACCGGGGCCGCGCGGGCCTGTTTGCGTGGCGCGGGTGCCGTTGCGCCCGCGCCGCGCCTTTTGACCCGCGCGGGGGATTGCGGCTTCGGTGTGCTTCCGGATGCCGTACCGAGGGTCGCGCGCGGCGGCATCCGTCGTGTGCCGCGCGGGTCGCTCGCCGAACCGGGGCCGCGGGCCTGTTTGCGTCGCGCGGGCGCCGTTGCGCCCGCGCCGCGCGTTTTGACCCGCGTGGGCGCTACACGGCGGCCCGTGCTTCCGGAGACGGCTGCCAGGACCAGCGGCGGGTAGGCTCGGAGATCGGCGGTTTCTCCTCTCCGCCTCTCCCGACAGGCAGGCCTGGCACCTCATGACATCGAGAACCGCTACCGTCGGCTCGCTCGTCTCCTCGCTCACCGAGCTTCTGGCGAAGGCGGGCGTCCCCAACCCGGACGTCGACGCCGAGCTCCTCGTCGGCCACGTGCACGACCTCGGTCGCGGCGAAGTCCAGGCCGCCGCGCTGACCGGCCGCCCGGTGGAGGCCGCCGACGCCGATGCCGCTCTGCTTCTCGCCGAGCGACGGGCCCAGCGAGAGCCGCTCCAGCACATCCTCGGCCGTGCGGCCTTCCGTTCCCTCTACCTCGCCGTCGGTCCGGGCGTGTTCGTGCCCCGGCCCGAAACCGAACAGGTGGTCCAGTTCGCCATCGATGCCCTGCGGTCCGTTCCGGATCCGGAGCCCATCGGCATCGACCTCGGCACGGGCTCCGGCGCGATCGCGCTCGCGATGGCCACCGAAGTGCCCAATGCGCGCATCTACGCCGCCGAGAACTCGGTCGACGCGTTCCTGTGGACGCGGCAGAACTTCACCGAGACGGCGGCGCCCAACGCCACCCTCGTCTTCGAGGACCTCGCCGCGGCGTTCCCCGAACTCAACGGACGGGCAGCCGTCGTCATCTCGAACCCGCCGTACGTTCCGGATGCCGCGATACCGCGCGATCCG
Source organism: Mycetocola sp. 2940 (assembly GCF_040548835.1). Taxonomy (NCBI): domain Bacteria; kingdom Bacillati; phylum Actinomycetota; class Actinomycetes; order Micrococcales; family Microbacteriaceae; genus Mycetocola; species Mycetocola sp. 2940. The sequence continues at coordinate 97,372 of NZ_JBEPSK010000010.1, read as the reverse complement.
GAGGTGCGGTTCTACGATCCGGCGGCGGCGCTGTACGGGGGAGAGGACGGCCTCGACGTCGTCCGCCAGCTCTCCGAGACCGCCGCGCGCCTGCTCCGCCCGGGTGGAACCCTCATCCTCGAGCACGGTGAGCTGCAGGGCGAGGCGATCCGCAGCATCCTCACCGCGGACGGCTGGCGCGCGGCCGCGACGTTCCGCGACCTGACCCAGCGAGACCGCACGACGACGGCCACCAGGGCCTGATCGGACGTCTTTCCGGTATCGATCGGGGCACAGCGGGAGGCCTCGCGGCATCCTCTCACCGGCCCCGGGATAGAATCGGCGGGATGTCTCGCCTCTTCGACTGCTCCCAGGATTCCGACCTCCTCACCGGTATGCGCCTCGCCCGCGCGTCGGTTCGGAGGGGCGAACTCGTCGTGATCCCCACCGACACGGTCTACGGCGTCGCAGCAGACGCGTTCTCGCCGGCTGCCGTGCAGAAGCTTCTCGACGCGAAGGGCCGCACCCGGCAGTCGCCTCCGCCGGTTCTCGTGCCGGGAATCGCGACTCTCGAGGCCCTCGCCGCCGAGGTCCCGGATGCCGTCCGCCAGCTGGTCGACGCGTTCTGGCCCGGGGGACTCACCATCGTGCTGCCTGCGCAGCCTTCGCTGGCGTGGGACCTCGGAGAGACCGACGGCACCGTCGCCGTCCGCATGCCGAACAACCGCATCGCGCTCGAACTGCTCGAGGAGACAGGGCCACTCGCCGTCTCGAGCGCGAACCTCACAGGAAAGCCCGCCGCGACGACGGCGCAGGATGCCATGAACATGCTGGGGGAGTCGGTCGACGTCTACCTCGACGGCGGGACGAGCGAGTCGACGGCGTCGACCATCGTCGACGCCACAGCCCTGGTCGCCCCGGGCGGCACGGTGAAGATCCTGCGCGACGGAGCGGTCACCCGCTCCCAGCTGCGCGAGGTGCTCGGCGACCTGCTCGAGGATCCCGTCGCCGACGACGTGTCTCCCGCATGATCCTCTATGCCCTGATCGCCCTCGCTACGGCGCTCATCACCTTCATCCTGTCCCTGGTGGTCTACAAGGTGGCGCTGCGTTACAAGCTGTACCCGAGCATCCGTGAGCGAGACGTCCACACCCGGCCTACCCCTCGACTCGGCGGCGTGGCCATGTTCATCGGTGTGGTCGCCGCATTCGGGCTCGCCTATTTCATCTCCCGCGTCACCCCGTTCTTCGAGCAGACGTTCAACCCTCCCGGGTCGATCCTCGCCATCCTCGGCGCGTCCCTGATCATCGTGCTCATCGGGATCGCCGATGACATCTGGGATCTGGACTGGATGATCAAACTCGCCGGCCAGTTCATGGCAGCGGGCCTCATCGCCTGGCTGGGTGTGCAGATCTACTCACTGCCGATCGGCGGGCTCACGGTCGGCTCCTCGTGGATGTCCGCGGCGCTCGCGGTCTTCGCGATCGTTCTGGTGATGAACGCCGTGAACTTCATCGACGGGCTCGACGGGCTCGTAGCGGGTGTCGGTCTGATCGCCAACGGCGTGTTCCTCGTCTACGGCTACCTCCTCGTGCGCGACCTCGGCCAGTCGACCTACTTCAACCTCTCCCTGCTCATCTCCGCTGTCCTCGTCGGCGCGTGCGCCGGATTCCTCCCGATGAACTGGCATCCGGCGAAGATGTTCATGGGCGATGCCGGGGCGTTGCTGGTCGGCCTGCTGATGGCGACGTCTGCCGTGGCCATCACCGGCCAGATCGACCCATCGGCCCTGAACGCCGACTCGACCAGCGGCGGGGGAGTCGGACGCAGCCAGCTTCTCGGTGCTTTCATCCCGATCATCCTGCCGTTTGCGATCCTGATCGTTCCGCTCGTCGACTTCGCGCTCGCCGTCATCCGGCGCCTGCGTGCCGGGAAGTCCCCGTTCAGCGCAGACCGGATGCACCTGCACCACCGCCTGCTCGACATGGGCCACTCACACCTGCACGCTGTGCTCATCTTCTACGCGTGGACGGCGGTCATCGCCCTGTCCTGCCTCATGTTCTTCGTGTTCCAGCCGTACTGGTTCGCCCTCGGCTTCCTCGTGGTGGGCGTGATCGTCTGCACGGTCATCACCCTCGCGCCGCTCGGCCGTCGCAAGGCGGCGGAGATCAAGGCGCAGGCGGCCCCCGAGGGCACCGGGGCCGCAGACACGCTTGCCCGATTCGACCCGCTCGACGAGGCGTCAGACGACCGGGTCCGCGACGACATCGTCGACCGCGAGACGTTCGCCACCCCAGACAAGGAATCCCGATGAAGTCAGCAGAGATCTTTCGAGCCAGCCTCAAGTGGGGTGGCATCCTCGCTCTCGCCATCGCCGTTGTGGGTGGCACGCTCGGCTACATCTTCGACGGCAACCGTGGCCTGGTGAGCGCCCTGATCGGCACCGCGATGTCGATCGTGTTCCTCGGAATCACGGCTGCGAGCATCCTCTTCGCCAACCGCTGGTTCGGCACGGATCTGTTCGTGCCGATCTTCTTCGGCATCGTGATGGGTGGCTGGCTGCTCAAGTTCGTGCTCTTCCTCGTTCTCGCCGTGCTCCTGAAGGACCAGCCCTGGATCAACCCGACGGTGCTGTTCCTGAGCATCATCGCCGGAGTGATTGCCGCGCTCACGGTCGACGTGATCATCGTGTCGAAGTCGCGGATGCCGTACGCCAGCGACGTCTCCCTCCCCGGCGACGACAAACAGACCAATTAAAGGGCTCTCTCAATTCGTCGCGTTACGCATCGTTTGATAGTGTTATCGAAGATTCCCCGCCCGAACATGTCGCAAGAAGTATGTGTGTCGGGCACTTCCCACCGTTCGTCGTCGCGAGAGCTTCGCTTCACGCCCGAAACAGGAGAGCGCGCTGTTAGCTAACGCTGTGAACTTACTGGTTCAGACCTCAACCGACGACGGGACCTTCCACGGGCCGTCGATCACGGAATTCTTCCCGGACATCGTTCTGTTCGAGGGCACCGGATTCGACATCAACCGGATCATGCTGATCCGTCTCCTCGCGGTTCTCGCGCTGGTGATCGTGTTCTGGCTCGGCACGCGGAACATGAAGATGGTCCCGAGCCGCTTCCAGAGCATCATCGAGATGGGTCTGGACTTCGTCCGGGTCAACATCGCCGAGGACCTCCTGGGCAAGGTCGACGGCAAGCGGTTCCTCCCGCTCCTCACCACGATGTTCTTCATGATCTTCACGATGAACTTCACCGGCATCATTCCCGGCCTCAACATCGCCGGAACGTCCGTCATCGGTGTACCGCTCGTGCTGGCGCTCATCTCGTACGTCACCTTCATCTACGCCGGCATCAAGAAGAGCCCGGGCAAGTTCTTCAAGAACTCCCTCTTCCCGACCGGTGTGCCGTGGCCGGTGTACATCATCGTCACCCCGATCGAGTTCATCTCGACCTTCATCATCCGGCCCGTGACGCTGACGCTCCGACTCCTCATGAACATGGTGGTCGGACACCTGCTGCTCGTCCTGTTCTTTGCGGCGACCCAGTTCTTCGTCTTCACGCTCGGTGGCTGGTTCATCGCCATGGGCGCTGTCACCTTCGCCTTCGGCTTCGCTTTCACCCTGTTCGAAATCCTGGTCGCACTGCTCCAGGCCTATGTCTTCACCCTGCTCACCGCGGTTTACATTCAGCTCGCGGTAGCTGAAGAGCACTAAAGAGCCGGCAACCGCCAGCTTTTTTCATCACGGAAGGAAACATCACGTGGACGCAACAACCGTTCTCGCCGAGATCAACGGAAACATCGCGACGGTCGGTTACGGTCTCGCAGCGATCGGGCCCGCCATCGGCGTCGGCATTGTCGTGGGCAAGACCATTGAAGGCGTTGCTCGTCAGCCAGAGCTGGCCGGCCGCCTGCAGGTCCTGATGTGGATCGGTATCGCCTTCACCGAGGCGCTCGCCTTCATCGGTATCGCCACCTACTTCATCTTCACGGCCTAGGCCTCTCTTTCACCCTCGTAAGGAGGCAAGATGCTACACGCACTCGTTGCGGCGGCTGAAGAGGAAGCTACCAAGAACCCTCTGATCCCCGAGCTCTACGACATCTTCTGGTCGGCGGTGTGTTTCGTCATCCTCTTGGCACTCTTCTGGAAGATCGTTCTTCCGAAGATGCAGGTCATGCTCGATGAGCGTTCCGCGGCCATTGAAGGCAACATCGCAAAGGCCGATGAGGCACAGCGCCAGGCCGAGGCCGCGCTCGAGCAGTACACCGCTCAGCTCGCCGAAGCACGCCAGGAAGCTGGCCGTATTCGCGAGTCAGCTCGTGACGACGGCAAGCAGATCGTCGCTGAGGCCCGTACTCAGGCGACGGTCGAGGCTGCACGAGTGACGGCAGGCGCGCAGGCGCAGATCGAAGCCGAACGGCAGGCAGCACTCGTCTCCCTCCGGACCGACGTCGGCACCCTCGCCATCGACCTCGCAGGCAACGTCATCGGCGAGACCCTCGCTGACGACGCCAAGGCGACCGCCATCGTCGATCGTTTCCTGGCTGAACTCGAAGCTTCGGAGAAGGCAACCAAATAATGGGAAGCGCAACTCGGGAAGCTCTCGCGTCCTCGAAGAAGGCCCTGTCTGACACCGGCCGCATCGACCTGGCCACCGCTACGGATCTTTTCGCAGCAGGACGGGTCATCGGCGAATCGGGTCAGCTGCGTTCGCTCCTCGCCGATCCGTCGGGCGAGGCGAGCGTCAAGGCTTCGATCGTCGACCGCGTCTTCCGTTCGCAGCTCAGCGCGCAGGCGCTCGACCTCCTCCGGGAGATCGTCTCAGCGCGCTGGTCGAACCCCGACGACCTCCTCGGCGGAATCGAAGAACTCGGCCTTCGGGCCGCTGCCGTAGCCGCCGGGCCTGACGCCCGGCTGGATGCGCAGCTCTTCGCTTTCAGCCAGTCGGTGTCGTCCGACGCGGGCCTCGAGCTCGCGCTCGGATCGAAACTCGGCGGTCAGGACTCGAAAAGCGCGCTGGTGCAAAAGCTTCTCAGCGGCAACGGCTCTGCCGAGACCGTCGAGATCGTCAAGCACCTCGTGTTGCAGCCCCGCGGCCGTCGGATCGGAGAATTGCTCCGCCACGCGGCATCCGTCATCGCTGACCAGCAGGGCTACATCGTCGCCACCGTCACCAGCGCTTTCCCTCTCGGCGCCGCTCAGGTCGAGCGTCTCGAGAAGGGGCTCGCGGCGCAGTACGGCCGCAAGCTCCGAATCAACCAGGTTGTCGACCCGAGTGTCATCGGAGGCCTGCGCGTGCAGGTCGGCGACGATGTCATCGACGGCAGCATCTCCTCTCGCCTCAGCGAGCTCAGACTTCAGCTTGCTGGCTAGCGCCAGTAGACAACGTAGGGGACATTCGTCCCCACACAGATAGGGAAGAAGATGGCAGAACTTACGATCAGCCCCGACGAGATTCGGGATGCTCTCAAGGACTTCGTCACGGCTTACGAGCCGGGTAAGGCCACCACCACCGAGGTCGGCTATGTCACCGACGCCGGTGACGGCATCGCCCACGTTGAGGGTCTGCCTGGCGTGATGGCCAACGAGCTCATCCGTTTCGCGGATGGAACCCTCGGCCTCGCGCAGAACCTCGATGAAGACGAGATCGGTGTTGTCGTCCTCGGTGAATTCAACGGAATCGTTGAGGGCATGGAAGTCACCCGCACAGGAGAGGTGCTCTCGACCCCGGTCGGCGACGCGTTCCTCGGCCGTGTGGTCGACCCGCTCGGCGCGCCGATCGACGGCCTCGGCGAGATCAAGGCGGAGACCCGTCGTGCCCTCGAACTCCAGGCCCCCGGCGTCATGCAGCGCAAGAGCGTGCACGAGCCGATGCAGACCGGCATCAAGGCGATCGACGCCATGATCCCGATCGGCCGCGGCCAGCGCCAGCTGATCATCGGTGACCGCCAGACCGGCAAGTCGGCGATCGCGATCGACACCATCATCAACCAGAAGGCCAACTGGGACTCCGGCGACGTCAACAAGCAGGTTCGCTGCATCTACGTCGCCATCGGCCAGAAGGGCTCGACGATCGCGTCCATCAAGGGCGCCCTCGAAGAGGCCGGCGCGATGGAGTACACGACCATCGTCGCCGCCCCGGCATCCGACCCCGCAGGCTTCAAGTACCTCGCCCCCTACACCGGTTCGGCCATCGGCCAGCACTGGATGTACGGCGGCAAGCACGTCCTCATCGTCTTCGACGACCTGTCGAAGCAGGCAGAGGCCTACCGCGCCGTTTCGCTGCTCCTCCGCCGCCCGCCGGGACGCGAGGCATACCCGGGTGACGTGTTCTACCTGCACTCCCGCCTGCTCGAGCGTTGCGCCAAGCTCTCCGACGAGCTCGGTGCCGGCTCGATGACCGGTCTTCCGCTCATCGAGACCAAGGCGAACGACGTCTCGGCCTACATTCCGACCAACGTGATCTCGATCACCGACGGCCAGATCTTCCTCCAGTCCGACCTGTTCAACGCCAACCAGCGCCCCGCAGTCGACGTGGGTATCTCGGTCTCGCGAGTCGGTGGCGACGCGCAGGTGAAGAGCATCAAGAAGGTTTCAGGAACGCTGAAGATCGAGCTCGCGCAGTACCGCTCGCTCGAAGCCTTCGCGATGTTCGCATCCGACCTCGACCCGGCCAGCCGCCGCCAGCTCGCTCGCGGTGCCCGCCTGACCGAGCTGCTGCGCCAGCCGCAGTACTCGCCCTTCCCCGTCGAGAACCAGGTCGTCTCGATCTGGGCCGGCACCAAGGGCAAGCTCGACGAGGTTCCCGTCGAGGACATCCTGCGGTTCGAAAGCGAACTGCACGACTACCTCGGCCGCAACACCCAGGTTCTCACCAAGCTCCGCGACAGCAACGTGCTGAGCGACGACATCGTCGATGAACTCGATGCCGCTGTCGACGCGTTCAAGCTCGAGTTCCAGACCGGTGCGGGCAAGCCCCTCAGCGGCCCGGGCTCCGAGCAGTTCACGGAGCTTCCGGCTGAAGACGTCAACCAGGAAAAGATCGTCAAGGGACGTCGATAAGTAATGGGTGCTCAACTTCGGGTCTACACGCAGAAGATTCGCTCTGCGCAGACGACCAAGAAGATCACGAAGGCGATGGAGCTCATCGCCGCCTCGCGCATTGCGAAAGCACAAGCGCGCGTTGCGGCATCCGGTCCATACTCCCGGGCGATCACCCGCGCGGTGTCAGCCGTGGCGACGTATTCAAACGTCGACCACGTGCTGACCACCGAGCCGGAGGTCGTCGAGCGGGCTGCCGTCGTCATCTTCGCGTCTGATCGCGGCCTCGCCGGCGCGTTCAACTCGCAGGTCCTGCGTGAAGCCAACGAACTCACCGAGCTGCTCAAGAGCCAGGGCAAGGACGTCGTCTACTACCTCATCGGCCGCAAGTCCGTCGGGTACTTCACGTTCCGCAAGCGTCCGAGCGAAGGGCAGTGGGTCGGCGAGAGCGAGAACCCGACCTTCGCGATGGCGCAGGAGATCAGTGCCGCGCTTCTCGAGAAGTTTGTTCTGGATGCTTCGGCCGGCGGAGTAGACGAGATCCACATCGTCTACAACCGCCTCGTCAGCATGATGAGCCAGGTTCCCGAGGTCGTCCGCCTGCTGCCCCTCGAAGTTGTCGAGGGCGTCGAAGAGCCGGATGACAAGACGGTCCTGCCGCTCTACGAGTTCGAGCCGGATGCATCGAGCGTGCTCGACGCACTCCTGCCTGTCTACATCGAGAGCAGAATCTTCAACGCCCTGCTCCAGTCGGCTGCGGCCAAGCACGCCGCTACGCAGAAGGCCATGAGCTCGGCGAGCGAGAACGCAGACAAGCTCATCACCGACTACACGCGGTTGCGCAACAACGCGCGCCAGGCCGAGATCACCCAGCAGATTTCCGAGATTGTCGGCGGCGCAGACGCACTGTCGTCCGCCAAGTAATTTTCGATTACGAAGAGAGAAGAAGAGCATGACAGACATTGCCACCGCTCAGGACACGAGTGAGGTGAAGGCCGGCGCAACCGGCCGTGTCGCCCGCGTCACCGGTCCGGTTGTTGACATCGAGTTCCCGCATGACGCGATTCCCGGCATCTACAACGCCCTGAAGACCACGGTCAACATGGCCGGCCAGTCCCAGGTCATCACGCTCGAGGTTGCCCAGCACCTCGGCGACGACCTAATCCGCGCCATCGCGCTGAACCCGACCGACGGACTCGTCCGCGGCCAGGAGGTCACCGACACCGGCGAGTCGATCACCGTTCCCGTCGGAGACGTCACCAAGGGCAAGGTCTTCAACGTCATCGGTGAAGTGCTCAACGCCGCACCGGGCGAGAAGATCGAGATCAGCGAGCGCTGGCCGATCCACCGCAAGCCACCGGCATTCGACCAGCTCGAGTCGAAGACCGAGCTCTTCGAGACCGGCATCAAGTCGATCGACCTTCTGACCCCGTATGTCCTCGGTGGAAAGATCGGCCTCTTCGGTGGTGCAGGTGTCGGCAAGACCGTCCTCATCCAGGAAATGATCCAGCGCGTCGCATCCGACCACGGTGGAGTTTCGGTGTTCGCCGGTGTCGGCGAGCGCACCCGTGAGGGCAACGACCTCATCTTCGAAATGGAAGAAGCCGGCGTCTTCGACAAGACGGCGCTTGTATTCGGCCAGATGGACGAGCCGCCAGGAACGCGACTGCGCGTCGCCCTCTCGGCCCTCACCATGGCTGAGTATTTCCGTGACGTGCAGAAGCAGGACGTTCTGCTCTTCATCGACAACATCTTCCGCTTCACGCAGGCCGGTTCCGAGGTCTCCACGCTCCTCGGCCGCATGCCGTCCGCGGTGGGTTACCAGCCGAACCTCGCCGACGAGATGGGCATCCTCCAGGAGCGCATCACCTCCACCCGCGGTCACTCGATCACGTCGCTCCAGGCCATCTACGTTCCTGCTGACGACTACACCGACCCCGCTCCGGCGACGACGTTCGCGCACCTCGACGCGACGACCGAGCTGTCGCGTGAGATCGCGTCGAAGGGCCTCTACCCGGCCATCGACCCGCTGACCTCGACCAGCCGTATCCTCGACCCCCGCTACATCGGTGACGACCACTACAACACGGCCGTCCGGGTGAAGGCGATCCTGCAGAAGAACAAGGAACTCCAGGAGATCATCGCGATCCTCGGTGTCGACGAGCTGAGCGAAGAAGACAAGATCACGGTCGCCCGTGCACGTCGCATCCAGCAGTTCCTCTCGCAGAACACATACATGGCGAAGAAGTTCACCGGTGTCGAGGGTTCGACGGTTCCGCTCAAGGAGACCATCGAGTCGTTCGCGGCGATCGCCGACGGCGAGTTCGACCACGTGGCTGAGCAGGCATTCTTCAACGTCGGTGGCATCAGCGACGTCGAAGAGCGCTGGGCGCAGATCCAGAAGGAGAACGGCTAACCATGGCGACGCTCAACGTCAGTGTCGTCGGGGCCGACCAGGAGATCTGGTCCGGCACCGCCTCCATGGTCATCGCTCGGACGGTTGAGGGAGAGATCGGTATTCTCCCCGGACACGAGCCCATGCTTGCCATCCTCGCTGAGGGTGAAGTTCGCGTGACCGCTGAGAGTGGCGAGAAGATCACCGCGCGAGCGGCTGATGGTTTCCTCTCGGTCGACAACAACACCGTCACCGTCGTGGCCGGCAACGCCAGCCTCGTCAAGTAGTTCGCCGCAAGGCCCCCGTAACGCCCCGTGCTGATCCTGCTCCCTCCGTCTGAGACGAAGAGAGCAGGTGGCACGGGGCGTTCGCTGTCTCTCGACCAGCTCCGGTTCCCGGACCTCACCGACGCCCGGCGCGCGTTGACGGACGACGTGGTCGCCCTGTCGCAGGATCCGGATGCCGCGATCGCGGCCCTGAAACTCGGACCAAAACAGCACGCCGAGGTCGAGACGAATCGTCTCCTGTGGACGTCACCCACCCTGCCCGCCCTCGACCGGTACACGGGCGTGCTCTTCGACGCGCTCGACGCGGCATCCCTCAGCGCGGACGCCCGGTCTTTCGCCGGGCGGCACCTTGTCATCCACGCGGCGCTCCTCGGGCCGGTCGGCGCTCTCGACCCGATTCCGGCGTACCGCCTGTCGCATGATTCGCGAGTGCCGGGGCGGCCGCTCAAACGGCACTGGCGGGATGCCGTCGGCGTCTCGCTCGCCGCGGAGCCCGGGCTCGTGCTCGACCTGCGCTCAGAGGCCTACGTCGGCCTCGGCGCGGCCCCGGCAGGATCGCATTTCCTCCGGGTGCTCACCGGCACCAGGGACGGCGCGCGGCGCGCGCTCAACCACTTCAACAAGAAGGCGAAGGGCGAATTCACGCGCGCCCTGCTGTCAGCGGGTGTCGAGTTCGCGAACGCGAACGAGCTCGTCGACTGGGCCGGGACCGCCGGGTTCCAGCTGGAACGACAGTCCGGCACGACCGACCTCGCGCTGATCGTGTGAATTCCGGTCAGCTCCCGGCGCGCCAGCACCCGGCAACGTGATCGTCGACGAGGCCGGCCGACTGCATCAGCGCGTACATCGTCGTCGGACCGACGAACCGGTACCCGCGTCGCCGGAGTTCGGCGCTGAGGGCTGAGGACTCGGGCGTGACGGCCGGGATGTCGCTGAGACGCGCCGGTCGCGGGCGGCCCGGTGCCGGCCGGAAGCTCCAGACCAGCTCGGACAGGCTCTCACCCAGTTCGCGGGTGACGCGTGCGTTGCCGATCACGGCGTTGATCTTGCCGCGGTGGCGAATGATGGAGGCATCCAGGACAAGGCGCTCCACGTCGTCCGGAGTCATGGCCGCAACGGCGTCGATGTCGAAGTCCGCGAACGCGGTGCGGAAAGCCTGTCGCCGGCGAAGAATCGTGATCCACGACAGCCCCGCCTGGAAACCCTCGAGGCTGATCTTCTCGAAGACGGCCCGGTCGCCGAGGAGCGGTGTTCCCCACTCCTCGTCGTGGTACCGCTGGTACTCAGGATCGGAGCCGACCCAGGCGCAGCGGGGGCAGGCATCCGTACCGACGAGGAGGGAGGGGGAGTCGGTCACAGGCTAGTCCTTCGTCGAGAGGTTGATGCTCTGGCGTCGTCAGGATATCCGACGCCGCCGATGCTGCCGCCCCCTCAACGGTGCGGAATGCCCTCGTGATCGAGGAGCCACAGTTTCGTCTGCACCCCCTCACCCTGGCTGTAGCCGACGACCCGGCCCGTGCTCGACAGCACCCGGTGGCAGGGGACCAGGAGGGGGAGCGGGTTCGCACGGACCGCGCCGCCCACCGCCCGCCCGGCGACCCCGAGGCCGGCATCGTGGCCGAGGAGACCATACGTGCTCGCCCTGCCGAACGGGACCTCGGCCAGCGCCGACCACACGCGCAATCGGAACGGTGTGCCTTCGGCGGCGACCGGAACGTCGAAGCGACGGCGCGCACCGTCGAAATACTCCGCCAGCTGCTCGGCGGCGGTTACCAGGACGTCGATCGACGTCTCACGGTAGCCGTCGCGGGGCAAGCGGCCGTCCCGTTCGATCTGCACGCCGGTGACGGCGAACCCGTCGCTGGTGAGTTCGATCCGGCCGAGCGGGCTCGACGTTCGAAGGAGGCCGACGGGGCGGTCGAAGAGGCTGGGCTGAGGTTCTCTGGAAAGGGTTCGGGGAGTCATGCACCGACGGTACGAGCACGCAACGTCCGACCGGGCCGCGGGGACGGTTCGGTGGAGAGATTCCGTCGACGGCTCGCCTGTGCAGGGGCCGCTAGCCTTGGAGTATGGCTGACATCGAATACCGCACCCTCGGCACCAGCGGGCTCCGCGTCTCAACGATCGGGCTCGGCTGCAACAACTTCGGCAGGCTCGGAACTGCCACCGAAACGCAGGAGGGAACGAATGCCGTTCTCACCGCTGCCCTCGACGCCGGGGTCACCCTGCTCGACACCGCAGACATGTACGGCAAGGAGCCGGGCCTCAGCGAGACGCTGATGGGCAACGCGCTCCGCGGCCGACGCGATGAGGTCGTGCTGGCAACCAAGTTCGGGCACTCCGGTGCCGACGTCGGCCTCGAGGGCTGGGGCGCGAAGGCATCGCGACGGTATGTCCGCCTCGCTGTGGAAGCATCGCTGAAGCGGCTGCAGACCGACTGGATCGACCTGTACCAGCTGCACACGCCCGACCCGGTCACGCCGATCGAAGAGACCCTCTCGGTGCTCGACGACCTCATCCGTGAAGGCAAGGTGCGGTACATCGGGCATTCCAACCTCGCCGGCTGGCAGATCGCCGAGGCGGAGCTGACCGCCGAGCTCTCCGGGCATCCGAAGTTCATCTCAGCGCAGAACGAATTCAGCCTGATCGTGCGTGACGCCGAACGGGAGGTCCTCCCGGCCGTCCGGCACTTCGGCCTCGGCTTCCTGCCCTTCTTTCCGCTCTACAACGGTCTGTTCACGGGCAAGTTCCGCCGCGACGGCGGGCCCGCCGACTCGAGGATCATGCGCCAGCGCAGCTACCTGCTCGAGAGCGCCCCGTGGGACGCGATCGAGTCGTATCAGGCGTTCTGCGATGTCCGCGGCATCACGATGCTGCAGGCGACATTCGCCTGGCTGCTCGCGCAGCCCGCCCTCACGAGCGTCATCGCCGGGGCCACGCGCCCCGAGCAGATCGAACAGAATGCGGATGCCGCGACCGCGTGGCGTCCGTCGGTCGACGAGCTCGATGCGATTTCGGCGCTCTTCGCGCCCGCCGGGGCCTGAACACGCCGCCCGCCGCGAGGTCATCCGTTTCGGACAGGGTCATCCGGTGCGCCGGGTGACTTCGACCGGAGTGGGTGACCTGGCGAGGGCGGATGCCGCGACCGCGTGGCGTCCGTCGGCCGACGAGCTCGATGCGATTTCGGCGCTCTTCGCGCCCGCCGGGGCCTGAACACGCCGCCCGCCGCGAGGTCATCCGTTTCGGACAGGGTCTCCCGGTACGCCGGGTGACTTCGACCGAAGTGGGTGACCTGGTGAGCGTGGAGCCCGTTCGCTCCAGGCGGAGCGGAAACGAACGATCCCGTGGTGAGTGAGCGCTCACTCAGCTAGGCTCGCGGAGTGACAACAACCACTCCCACCACCCTCGAGCCATCGGTTCGGGCGACTCCGCTCGCCCCCGACGACCGCCGGTCGATGATCGTCGACGCTGTGCTCCCGCTGCTCCTCGAACACGGCCGGGCAGTCACGTCGCGCCAGCTCGCTGAAGCAGCCGGAGTCGCCGAGGGAACCATTTTCCGGGCGTTCGGCGACAAGGACAGCCTCCTCAAGGCGGCTGTCGCCCGCTACCTCGACCCTGAGCCGCTTCTCACCGAACTCGCGGCCATCGACCCCGCAGAGCCGCTGGATGCGAAGATGCGGTCGATCCTCGGGGCTCTGCGCCGCCGTTTCGACGGTGTGTTCCGGGTGATGTCCACCCTGAACGAGGAGGACCGTCCGACGCCCGCGTCGGTGCGGGAAGACATCGAACGGCTCGTCGCCGCGGCGCTCGCCCCCGAGGCGAAGGCCCTCCGCTGGAGTCCGGCACAGGTTGCGCAGTTCACCCGCCTCCTCGCCTTCTCGAGCTCCTTTCCGCTTCTCACATCGGGGAGCGAATTCACCGACGCCGAACTGGCAGAGTTCATCCTCCACGGCATCGTCGGTCCGTCCGTTTCACCCAAGGACACTCATGCTCGCTAAGCTCACCGGCCGCTTCCTGAAGCCGCACTGGCCGCTCCTCGTCGGGGTCATCGTCTTCCAGCTCGCGCAGTCCATCGCCTCGCTCTACCTCCCGACCCTCAACGCCGACATCATCGACCACGGCGTGGCCACCGGCGACACGGCGTACATTCTCAGGGTCGGGATGCTCATGCTCGCCATCACGCTGCTCCAGGTCCTCTGCGCCATCACGGCCGTCTACTTCGGCGCGAAGGCGGCCATGGCGCTCGGACGTGACCTTCGCCAGGCCGTGTTCGAGCGCGTGTCCGAGTTCTCCGAACGCGAAGTGTCGTCGTTCGGCGCGCCGTCGCTGATCACCCGCAGCACCAACGACGTGCAGCAGGTGCAGATGCTCGTGCTGATGACGGCCACCCTCATGGTCTCCGCCCCGATCCTCGCCATCGGCGGGGTGATCATGGCGCTGGGCCTTGACCTCCAGCTCTCCTGGCTGCTCGCGGTGGCCATCCCGGTCCTGCTCATCGCCGTCGGCATGATCATCGTACGAATGGTGCCGCTGTTCCAGTCCATGCAGCGTCGGATCGACCGGATCAACAAGGTCCTGCGCGAGCAGCTCACCGGCATCCGCGTCGTCCGGGCCTTCGTGCGTGAGGATGTCGAGACCGCCCGGTTCGAGGAGGCCAACGCCGAACTGACGGATGTCGGGCTTCGCGCCGGTCGGCTGATGGCGATCATGTTCCCGATCGTCATGCTCGTCCTCAACGTCTCGAGCATCGCCGTGCTGTGGTTCGGGGCGTTCCGCGTCGAAGAGGGCTCAATGCAGGTCGGGACGGTGATGGCGTTCCTCCAGTACCTCATGCAGATCCTCATGGCCGTGATGATGGCGACGTTCATGGCCGTGATGATCCCCCGTGCCGCGGTCAGCGCCGATCGGATCGGCGAGGTGCTCGGAACGGAGTCGTCCGTTCGTCAGCCGGGCACTCCCGTCGTCACCCTCGACACGACGGGAAGCATCATTTTCGACGGGGTCTCCTTCACCTACCCGGGAGCTGAGCAGCCCGTGCTGCGCGACCTGTCGTTCGTGATCGAACCGGGCACGACGACAGCGATCATCGGGTCAACCGGTGCGGGCAAGACGACCCTGGTCAACCTGCTGCCGCGACTGTTCGACGCTACCGGCGGGCGCGTCCTCGTCGACGGCGTTTCCGTCGCCGAGACCGACCAGAACCTGCTCTGGTCGAAGATCGGCATCGTCCCGCAGAAGCCGTACCTCTTCTCCGGCACAGTGCGCTCCAACCTGAGCTACGGCAAACCGGACGCGAGCGACGATGAACTGTGGCGGGCGCTCGACGTAGCCCAGGCCCGGGACTTCGTCGAGGCGCTCGACGACGGCCTCGACGCCTCCGTCTCGCAGGGCGGCACGAACCTCTCAGGCGGCCAGCGCCAGCGGCTCGCCATCGCCCGCGCCCTCGTCAAGCGACCCGAGATCTACGTGTTCGACGACTCGTTCTCAGCGCTCGACCTGGCCACGGATGCCCGGCTTCGCGCAGCGCTCGCCCGCGACGTCGCCGACGCCACGCTCGTCATCGTCGCCCAGCGGGTATCGAGCATCCGCTCCGCCGACCAGATCCTCGTCCTCGACGACGGCGTGATCGTCGGCCGCGGAACCCACGACGACCTGCTCGAGCGATCGTCGACCTACCGCGAGATCGTCGAATCGCAGCTCACCGCAGAGGAAGCATCATGAGTGACGCCGAGTCCAAGACCGAAACCCGGGTTCCCGCGCGTCCTCCAATGGGTCGAGGCCCGTGGGCCAACGCCGGGATACCCGTGGAGAAGTCGATGAACTTCGGTCCGAGCGCCAAACGCCTGGCGAAGCGGCTCCAGCCGGAGTGGCTGCCGCTCGTGCTGGTCACCGTTCTCGCGGTGATCAGTGTGACCTTCAGCGTGATCGGCCCCCGAATCCTCGGGGATGCCACGAACATCATCTTCGAAGGAGCCGTCTCGGCGAACCTCCCGGCGGGCGCGACGCAGGAGCAGATCGTGGCCGGTCTTCGGGCAGACGGCCAGGACCAGCAGGCCGACATGCTCGCCAACATGACCCTGACGCCCGGCTCGGGCATCGACTTCGGTGCGCTGTCCCGCGTGCTGCTCCTCGTGCTCGCCATCTATGCGCTGGCATTCCTCTTCGGCTGGGTC
Source organism: Mycetocola sp. 2940 (assembly GCF_040548835.1). Classification (NCBI taxonomy): domain Bacteria; kingdom Bacillati; phylum Actinomycetota; class Actinomycetes; order Micrococcales; family Microbacteriaceae; genus Mycetocola; species Mycetocola sp. 2940. Next base: position 81,490 of record NZ_JBEPSK010000010.1, on the reverse strand, counting down.
CAGGCACTCGTGCTCAACGGGGTCGTCCAGCGGACGATGTACCGGCTGCGGGAAGACGTCGAGACGAAGGTGAACCGGCTGCCGCTGTCGTACTTCGACCGGATGCCGCGGGGCGAGCTGCTCAGCCGGGTCACGAACGACATCGACAACGTCTCCCAGACGTTGCAGCAGACCCTGAGCCAGATCCTCGTGTCGCTGCTGACCGTGATCGGTGTGCTCGCGATGATGTTCTCCATCTCGCCGCTGCTCGCCGGAATCGCACTCATCACGATCCCGCTCACAGTGCTCATCACGAGCGTGATCGCGAAGCGGTCGCAGAAGAAGTTCGTCGACCAGTGGAAACACACCGGCGAGCTCAACGCGCAGATCGAGGAGATGTACTCGGGACACGCCATCGTCAAGGTGTTCGGCCGGGCGCGTGAGGTCGGCACGCGGTTCTCCGAGAAGAACCACGAGTTGTACCAGGCCAGCTTCGGCGCCCAGTTCATCTCCGGCATCATCATGCCTTCGATGATGTTCGTCGGAAACCTCGTCTACGTCGCCATCGCCGTTGTCGGCGGCCTCCAGGTGGCAACGGGGGCCCTGAGCCTCGGCAGCGTTCAGGCCTTCATCCAGTATTCCCGGCAGTTCACCCAACCGCTCACCCAGCTCGGCTCGATGGCCAACCTGCTGCAATCGGGCGTTGCATCCGCCGAACGCGTCTTCGAACTGTTCGATGCCGACGAGCAGTCCCCGGATCCAGCCGCCCCCGCCAGCCCCGTCGCATCCAGCGGCCGGCTCAGGTTCGAGGACGTCTCGTTCAGCTACTCGCCCGAGAAGCCACTGATCCAGGACCTCGACCTCGTCGCCGAGCCCGGGCACACCATCGCCATCGTCGGGCCGACCGGTGCAGGAAAGACCACGCTCGTGAACCTGATTCTGCGGTTCTACGAACTCGACAGCGGGCGCATCACACTCGACGGTGTCGACATCGCACACATGACACGGCTCGACCTGCGCAGCCGGGTCGGAATGGTGCTGCAGGACACCTGGCTGTTCGGAGGGACGATCCGCGACAACATCGCCTACGGGCGTCCGGATGCCACGGAGGCGGAGATCCTCGAGGCGGCACGCGCCACCTACGTCGACCGGTTCGTGCACTCCCTGCCCGACGGATACGACACCGTGCTCGACGATGAAGCGTCGAATGTGTCCGCCGGCGAGAAACAGTTGTTGACGATTGCGCGGGCGTTCCTCGCCCAGCCGAGCGTCCTGATCCTCGACGAGGCGACGAGCTCCGTCGACACCCGCACCGAGGTGCTCGTGCAGAAAGCCATGTCGACCCTGCGCCGGGACCGCACGAGCTTCGTCATCGCGCACCGGCTGTCCACCATTCGCGACGCTGACCTGATCCTCGTGATGGAGTCCGGACGGATCGTCGAACAGGGCACCCACGACGAGCTGCTGGCCCAGGGCGGCGCCTACTACAACCTGTACAACTCGCAGTTCGCGGCTCCGGTGAGCGACGGGGCGTAACCCTCCACAGGCGTGAGCGACCCCCGGTTTCTCCACAGATTGGCGGCGCGGCGGGGGAGGAGAGCCGTCCGGTTTCAGACTTCCGGACATGACAACCATCATCAAGGCCTCCGAAGCCCAGGACTTCCTCGCCCTCGTGCCGCACCTGACCGGGTTCCAGCCGCAGCAGAGCATCGTCCTCGTCGCCTTCCGCGGCAACCGGAGCTGCGGGGCGCTCCGCCTCGACCTGCCCGATGCTCACGCGCCCGCCGCCGTTCGGCGTCGCGCGGCGACCACGATGCTCGGCATGATCTGCAGGATCCCCGACGTCGACGCGCTCGTTCCCGTCGTCTACACTCGCGACAGGTTCGCCGCGGGCGACGCGATGCCGCACCGCGCCGTGATCCGCAACATCCTGTCACGGGCGCGCTACTCGGGGTTCCTCGTCCGTGATGCGCTGTGCGTGGCATCCGACGCATGGGGCAGCTACCTCGACGATGCCTGCCCTCCTGAGGGACGGTCGCTCGACCTGATCTCTGCGTCTCCGGCGAGGCAAACGCTGGCGAACACGCCGGAGTGCGCTGAGCTCGTCGACCTGGACGCGGAGTCGCGGCTGCCGAAAGCGGATCTCGAATCCCGCGAACGGACCGCCAGGCGGTACACGGCCATCGACTCCCTGCGCGGGTCGGTCGAGATCGGCCCCGCCCTCGTCTTCGATCACGACTTCACCGGCGACGTGGTCGGTTTCGCCGACACCCTGCTGGTGCCAGGGAACGAGACGGTCATCCCCCGCGACGCAGCACTGCTCGCCTTCCTCGTGCAGGCGCCGGCGCTCCGTGACGAAGTGCTCCTGACCTGGGCCTGGGGCGAGGAATTCGGGGTGACCGTCGGTGCGATGAACGCCAGGCACAACGCCGGCGAAGACATCAGCCGCATGCCGGGAGCGGCGGCGCTCGGCGGCATCGGCATGCCCCGACCCGACCAGGAACGGTTGAGGGCGGCCATCCACGTCCTGCGGTACACCGCCGCCCGGGTCCCGCGGCGCGCGCAGGCTCCGCTGCTCACGATGCTCGCCTGGGCACAGTGGGCGCTCGGCTCGGGAACTCTCGCCGCACGCTGGATCGCCGAGGCCCGCGCGCTCGATCCGTCCTACGGACTTGCTGAACTCGTCGACCGGATGCTGCAGGCCGGGCGACTTCCTGACTGGGCCTGGGAGGTCCCGCCTGACGCCACGGAGGGGAGGGCAATCACCCCCGAACCCTGACCCGCGTCTCCGGGTGTCGGCCGCGACCGCTATTATCGGTGCAGGCTCCACCTTTGTGGCGCTCCGAAAGGATGATTGCGTGACCGCCATCGACGTGCGCACCGGTTCGCGAGTTGTCGACGTGCCCAGCGGTGCCCCATTGGCGCTGTCGTGGGCATCCGTCACCGACACCGGGCGCAAGCGGCAGGTCAACCAGGACGCCCTCATCGTCGACTATCCGATCTTCGCCGTCGCCGACGGCATGGGCGGCCACGACGCCGGCGAGGTCGCCAGCGCCGCGGTCATCGCCCGGCTCGCCGAGCGTGTCGCCTCGGGCGACACCGTCGATCGTGACGCGGTCGAGAACGCCCTCCGTGCGGCTGTCGATGACATGCTCGAACAGGTCGGCACATCCGAACTGGGCACCGGGACGACGGTGACCGGCATCGTCTTCGGCTTCTCCGGACCCGACGCCGACGTACCCGCCTGGACGGTCTTCAATATCGGTGACTCCCGGGTGTACCGGCTCCTCGGTGAGGAACTCATCCAGGTCACACTCGACCATTCGGTCGTGCAGGAGCTCATCTCGATCGGGGCGATCACTCCCGACGAAGCGGAATCACACCCACACGGCAACGTGATCACCCGCGCCGTCGGCTTCACAGACGACCCCCTGCCCGACTACACCGACGTTCCGTCGACGGACCGGGCGCGTTGGCTGGTCTGCTCCGACGGTCTGACCAAGGAACTCACCGATTTCGGGCTCCGCCACTTTCTCATGCAGAGTAAGACCCCGGAGGAGGCCGTGCGCAGCCTGGTCGGGGCCGCCCTCGACAACGGCGGCCGCGACAACGTCAGCGCCATCGTCCTCGACGAGCTCCTCATCGACCACACCGGCCCGTCCGTGACCGGGCCCGCCTGACCCGTCCTCCACAGCTCCCGCCGGCACCGCCCTTCTCCACGGGATGCCGTCGAAGCCACGCGGATCCCGCCGCTCCTGCTTCGCTTAAGGCATGAGCGTTTCTCCCGACGAGCCGATCACGGTCCCCGCAGAGCCGTCGCCGATCGCTCCATCGCCGTTCCCGGTCGTTGCGAGTCTCGCTCCGGTCGTCGCATCCGTCGCAATCTGGGCCCTCACCCGATCGCCGTTCGTCCTGGTGTTCGCCATGCTCGGCCCGATCATCGCCGTCGCGAGCGTTGTCGACAACCGCTGGTCTACCCGTCGGCGACTGCGCTCTGACACCGTGGTCTACCGGGCAGAGCTCGACAGGCTCGGGGCCGAGGTCGACGAGAGGCACGCCGACGAGCGCCGCCGCCGGTGCGCCTCCTCGGCGGGTGCCCGACGAATACTCGACGCGCCGAGCGCCTCCTCGATCGGTTTCGGCCGCTGGCGCGCGTCGGCAAGCAGACGTTTCGTCGTGGTTGCCGGGCGGGGGGACCAGCCCAGCGCGGTCCGCGTCGACGGGCCGCCAGGGGAAGGAACAGCCCGGCTGAGGCATCGCGCCCGTGTCGTCTCGGAGGTGCCGGTCGAGATCGACGCCACCGGCGGGATCGGCGTCGTCGGGCCGCCGCTTCTCACCACCGCGGTCGCTCGCGGACTGCTCGTGCAGTTGTGTGCGGCGGCAAGCCCTGAAGCCCTGTCCCTGGTCGGTGCACCACCCGGCTGGGAGTGGACCTCCCGGCTGCCGCATCGTGCAGGCGCCGGTGCTGTCCGCCGGGGAGCGTCCTCGATGCTCGTGGCTGAGGCGACCGCGGACTCGGGAGCGTCGGCAGACATCCTCCTGGTGATCTCCGACCGGCTGGACCGGATTCCCACCCGGTGCTCCTGCGTGCTCGAACTGACAGGCATCGCCACGGCGATGCTCCACCGAACGACAGCGTCGGGTCCCGCTGATCACCTTTCCCTGACGGTCGATCTCATCTCAGCCGCAGAGGCCCGCGCGTTCGCTGACGATCTGGCCGTCCATGCACTCCAGGCAGGCGTCGGCGACGAGGATGCCGGGCTTCCCGCCTCGGTCGGTTTCTCCGACGTGTCGGTCGAGGCGCCACCACCGACCAGCGGGCCGTTCCTTTCTGCGGTGATCGGGTCGACGGCGGCCGGGCCGGTGTGCGTCGACATCGTCGCCGACGGCCCCCACGCGATCGTCGGCGGCACAACGGGGAGCGGCAAAAGCGAACTCCTGGTCACCTGGGTGGCGAGCATCGCCGAGCGATACCCGCCTGATGCGGTGACGCTCCTGCTGGTGGATTTCAAGGGAGGCGCCGCGTTCGCGCCGCTGCTCGGCCTTCCGCACGTGGTCGGCGTCCTCACCGACCTGGACTCCGGTTCTGCCGCCCGCGCGCTCGACAGCCTCCGCGCCGAAATCCGATACCGCGAGCGGTTCCTCCGCGACCGTGAAGCCCGCGACATCGCCACCGTGCCCTCCCTGCCCCGGCTCGTCATCGTCGTCGACGAGTTCGCCGCCATGCTCGACGGATTCCCCGACCTGCACGCGCTCTTCGTCGACGTCGCCGCGCGTGGCCGCTCCCTGGGCCTGCACCTGATCCTGTGTACCCAGCGTCCGGCCGGTGTGGTGAGAGACTCGCTCCTGGCGAACTGCGGGCTGAGGATGTCGTTGCGTGTCAACAACAGGGCAGACAGCGCCGCGATCCTCGGCACGGACGCCGCCGCGTTCCTCCCGGTGGCTCTGCCCGGTCGGCTGGTCCTCGCCGGCTCCTCTCCCGTCACCGTCCAGGTGGCCACGGCGACCGCCAACGAGATCGCCCGTGTGGGGAGCCGATGGCCGTCCACAGTCCCTGTGCGCCGCCCGTGGCTCGACCCTCTGCCGGCGTGGGTAGATCGGGGGAGCCTGGACGAGAGAGCCGACGGCATCCGGCTGGGCCTTGCCGACCTGCCCGCCGAACAACGCCAGGACACCGTGGTCTGGAATCCCGACGCCGACGGCAGTCTGCTGGTTGTCGGTATGGCCCGCACAGGGAAGACCACGCTGCTGAACTCCATTGCCGCTGAAGCGGCAAGGCTCGCGCCGCTCGTTGTGGAGCGGATCGGCGCCGACCCGGAACTGGCCTGGGACGTCGTCCACGCGCTCTCCGACGCTCTCAACAGGCCCCGCACCGGCGAACCGGGCGTGCTCGTCCTCATCGATGACCTCGACTCACTCCTCGCCGGGATCGACGGAGACGATGCCATCGAACTGCGTGACGGCATCCTCACCCTCCTTCGCGATGGACCGCGGCGCGGCCTCCACGTCGTGGTGGCGATGCAGCGGCTGTCGGGACCCACCGCGGCCCTCGGTGGGTTCGTCGGCTCCACCGTGCTCCTCGGCACCGCGAACCGGCAGGAGCACCTGCTGGCGGGCGGCGACGGCGGCAACTGGGTCGAGGCGCGCCGGGCGGGCAGCGCACTGTGGCGGGGCGTGGAGGTGCAGTTGTGCGCCCCGGAACCGCCGGCGGGCACGACGCCCCGGCACGCAGCGAGCCGAACGGTGAGCACGGTCGACTGGGGCAGCAAGCCGCTCTGGCTGGTTGTGTCTGCGACGCCGGCGCGAAGGGCAGACGCCCTCCGCGCTGCCGCTGGCGCGGCATCGCTTCCAGGGAACGGCCTCCGCGCTGCCGCTGGCGCGGCATCGCTTCCAGGGAACGGCCTCCGCGCTGCCGCTGGCGCGGCATCGCTTCCAGGCAGCAGCGGCAGCGGCTCCCCGTCACAGCCCCTCGTCGCCGTCGCTGTCCTGGGTGACCCGTCCTCGGGCCGGATCACCGTGGAGCAGATCCGCCGACACACCGGCGGCTCGGTCGTGATCGTCGGCGACAGCGAGCAGTGGCAGGCTCACTGGTCGCTGCTGACGGCTTTGCGGCAGGAGGCGGTCGTGATCGTCGACGGATGCTCGGTCGCCGAGTTCCGCGCTCTCACCCGCATCCGGGATCGGCCGCCGCTGCTGGCGCGACTGCCCGGCCGGGCATGGACCGTGGACCCCGGCGGCAGCGTGAAGCGGGTCAGCCTTGCCCCGCCGGCGCGCGACGATCCGCCCGGTTAGGCGGTGGCGCCTTCCATCAGCGTCGAGAGTTCCTCGTGGCGGAGGCCGTGTGCCCGCGCAACCGGTTCGCTGTACACGGCGCCTCGGTGGACGTTCAGGCCGAGCGCCAGTGCCGGATCGGCAGCGAAAGCATCCCGCCAGCCGGCATTCGCGATCGCGCGTGCGTAGGGGAGGGTCGCGTTGGTGAGGGCGTACGTCGACGTGTGCGGCACCGCCCCGGGCATGTTGCCGACGCAATAGAACACGGAGCCATGCACCCTGAACGTCGGGTCGGCGTGCGTGGTCACGTGCGAGTCTTCGAAGCACCCGCCCTGGTCGACGGAGATGTCGACGAGCACACTGCCGGGCTTCATCTTCGCAACCAGCGCATTGCTGACGAGCTTCGGCGTCTGTGCTCCGGCGACGAGCACCGAGCCGATCACCAGGTCGGCGCCCAGAAGGGAATGCTCGATCTCGAACGCGTTGCTCGCGATCGTCTTGATGCGCCCGGCGTACAGGGCGTCGAGCTCCCGGAGCCTCGCGATGTTCGTGTCGAGCACGGTGACGTCGGCGCCGAGGCCGACGGCGACGGACGTCGCATTGGTGCCGGCGACCCCGCCGCCGAGAACGGTCACCCGGGCGGGGGAGGTGCCAGGCACGCCGGGAACGAGCAGGCCGGGCCCGCCGTTCGGTTTGAGCATGGTGTTCGCGCCGACGATGGTCGCCAGCCGGCCGGCGACCTCGCTCATCGGCGCGAGCAACGGCAGCGAGCGGTTCGGCAGTTGCACCGTCTCGTAGGCGATCGCCGTGATGCCGCTAGCCGTCAGCGCCTCGGTCAGTTCCTTCGCCGCGGCCAGGTGGAGGAACGTGAACAGCACCAGATCGGACCGGAAGAACCCGTACTCCGATGGGATCGGCTCCTTGACCTTGAGCACCAGCTCCGCGCGCTCCCAGGTCGATGCGGCATCCGGAAGGATCGTCGCCCCAGCCGCCGCATAGGCGTCGTCGGAGATCGACGAACCCTCGCCTGCACCCGTCTCGAGATAGACGTCGTGGCCGTGGACGGTCAGTTCGTGTACTCCTGCGGGGGTGATCGCGACACGGAACTCGTTGTTCTTGACCTCACGGGGAATGGCGACTCGCATGGTGCTCCTTAGTCCTGGCCGCTCCGGGTGGGAGCGGCGCACGAGGAAAGCGTCTCGCACCCCGGTTGGAGGTCCGACGACACTGTCAGGCGGGCATGGCTGCCCGAGGCCAGCCTAGCGAGGTCAGGCGTTTTCGAGCAGAGGCGAGACGCGGATCTCGCCGACCGCACGTTCGCCCCCCAGAACCGAGAGCTTGAGTTCCGGAAGCAGGTCCTCGACCGCCGCGTTGTCGAGTGCCCCGGCATCCACGAGCAGCCGCAGGGCTACGAGCGTTGCCGCCCGCAGGTTGCCGTCGAGCATCTTGAGGGCGACGGTCGTGCCGTCGGGGGCGGCCATGACCATGACCCCCTCGGCGCCGAGCTTCGCGAACACGCCGAGCCGGTCGATCACGAGGGTGTTCGCTCGCCCCGGGCCGTCGAGCGCCCAGCCGTTCTCGAGCACGGCCGCACAGAGAATCCCGGCGTTCCGGTAGATGGCGAACGGCGACGTTGGCGACGAGGTGCGGATGCGACCGATTCCGCGGGCGAGGCCGGCGAGCGACAGCGCGTGGACCGGGGTGCCGCAGCCGTCGACGCCGGTGAGAACCGGGCGTTCCCCGGTGAACCGCTCGAGAACATCCCGGACCTGGACCTGCAGGGGGTGGTCGCTCTCGAGGTAGGTTTCGATCGGCCAGCCGTTGGTGACGCACGCGAGCAGCATGGCCGCGTGCTTGCCGGAGCAGTTCATGTAGATCGGGGACGCCGTGCTGTTGTCGCGCACGAGTTCGATGCGCGCGGCTTCGTCGATCGGCCAGTCCGCCGGGCACTGCAGGGCGATGTCGGTCAGGCCCGCCTGTGCGAGGATGCTCCGCACGACGGAGATGTGGCGTTGCGTTCCCGTGTGGCTGGCGGAGGCGAGCACGGCTGCGGCGCCGCGGAGCCCGACGCCGGCGTTCATGACGGCGATCGCCTGAAACGGTTTCAGCGCGGATCTGCCGAAGACCGGGGCGGCCGGATCGCCGAGGGAGCGGATCACATCGGCGTGCTGGTCGATCACGATGGCCGAACCGGAATGACGCGACTCGACGAATCCACTCCGGGTGACGATGGCGAGTTCGACGGCGCTCGCCGATGAGAAGGTTTCAACGAGGTCCGGTGCAATGCTCACCGGTCAAGGGTAGCCCCGATCCACGGGGCGGGGCGTGACAGACTGGGGCCATGTTGGGTGAACACGAATACACCGTCGGCGTCGAGTGGCACGGAAACCGCGGGACGGGCACGAGCGGCTACCGTGATTACAGTCGCGAGCTGGTCGTGTCGGCCGTCGGGAAGCATCCGCTCGAGGGGTCGGCGGACAAACCGTTCCACGGCGATTCCGCCCGGTGGAACCCCGAGGAGCTGCTGCTCGCCGCACTCGCCCAGTGCCACCTGCTGTCGTACCTGCACGTCGCCGTCACCGTCGGAGTCGTGGTCACCGCCTACGAAGACGACGCCCACGGCACGATGGTCGAGGACGGCTTGGGCGGGGGAGCGTTCACCGAGGTGATCCTCCGGCCCCGGGTGACGGTCGCTGACGCGTCCATGACGGATGCCGCGCTCGCGGCACACGCGCGCGCCAACGAACTCTGTTTCATCGCCAACTCGGTCAATTTTCCGGTGCGTCACGAACCGGAGATCGTCGTTGCCTGAGATCAGACCCGCTCGCGGAACACGGCGCGCTTGATTTTCTCCATGGTGTGGACGGGCGGGGACTCATTGTAGGCATCCGCGCGTTCCTGGCCGGTGAGAGCGTGGATCGCGGCCATGATCTCATCGGTGGCCTGGCGGCGCGCCCGGCCGCTCGTGGCCGGACCGTGCGCGCTGAGGTCGAGTGGCTCGCCGAACATCACCGTCACCCGCTTGAGTTTCGGAACGGAACTCCCCACCGGCATCAGCTCATCCGTGCCGACGAGTCCGACGGGCACGACGGGCGCGCCGGTCGTCAGGGCGAGCCAGGCGACCCCGGTGCGTCCCCTGTACAGCCGGCCGTCGAGGGAGCGAGTTCCTTCCGGGTAGATCGCGAATGCGCTCCCGTTCTCGAGGATTCTCCTGCCGGCATCCAACGCTTCGGTGGCTGCCGCGCCGGCGCCCCGCTCGACGGCCACGGCGCCGATGGAGGTGAAGAAGGTGCGGGAGACCCAGCCCCGCAGGCCGGTGCCGTCGAAGTAGCTGGACTTCGCGAGAAACTGCACGCGACGTGGTGCCACGACAGGAATGGCGATGCTGTCGATGAAGGAGAGGTGGTTGCTGGCCAGGATGACCTGGCCTGACTTCGGAACGTTCGACCGGCCGAGAATCCGCGGCCGGTAGACGAGGCGCACGATCGGCATCAACACGGCACGGCCGAGGTGGTAGACCAGCCCGGGGGCCGCGGCGTCGCTGGCCGCGGGGGCGCTGAGTTCCGTCTCTGACACAAAGGATGAGCGTAGTTCCTGACGTATTCCACCTTGCGCATGAGGCGCAGCGCTGTTCACATGGAGGGCGCTCGCAGCTAATGAACGGGCGGATGCGGCAGACTGGCGGTTACACCCCTTCCACTGTGAAAGCGATTCCCTGTGCGCAACTCGATCCCCGTCCTCGTCGCAGCTGCGGCGGCATCCGCCCTCGTCCTCGCCGGGTGCGCGTCGCCGGAACCGGCCACCCCCACGGCGACAGCGGATCCCGCTGCCCTCAGCTGTGAGGACACCCCGGGCGGATCGGCCGTCGATTCGGTAACGGTCACCGGCGACTTCGGGGCCGCACCGGCCGTCGAGTTCGCCGCACCGCTCACCGTTGACGCCACCCAGCGCTCCGTCGTGATCGAGGGCGCCGGCGACGAAGTGAAGCCAGGGGACATCGTCAACTTCGAGGTCACCATCCTCAACGGCACCAGCGGCGAAACGATCTCCAAGTCCGCCTACTCCGGCGGCGGCTGGGGTGCGATCGAAGTCAACGACACCAAGTTCATCCCCGGACTCGTCCGCACGCTCGAATGCGTGAACGAAGGGTCCCGCATCGTCAGCGTCGTTGCGGCCTCCGACGCCTTCGCCGACACCGGCTCACCTGATGGTGCGGTCGCCCCTGGCGATCCGCTCGTGATCGTGGCGGATGCCATCGGCGTCGTCCCCGCCACGGCGACGGGTGAACCACAGCCCCCGGTTGACGGGATGCCCGTCGTGAAGCTCGACAAGGACGGCGCGCCGACGGTCACCATCCCGAAGTCCGATCCTCCGGCAGAGCTTCAGCTCGCAACCCTCAAGCAGGGAACGGGTGAGGTCGTCCAGGAGGGCGACAGCGTCACGGTGCAGTACCAGGGAGTGAACTGGCGCACCGGCGAGGTCTTCGACCAGAGCTGGGGCAAGGGAGCGGCGACGTTCCCGACCACCGGAGTCGTCCCCGGCTTCTCCGCGGCACTCGTCGGAGCCGCTGTGGGCTCACAGGTGCTCGCTGTTCTCCCGCCGTCGGAGGGTTACGGCGAGGCCGGCCAGCCGAGCGCAGGTATCGAAGGCACCGACACCCTCGTCTTCGTCGTCGACGTTCTCGCGACCAGCCGGTAGCGCTCGTCCGCCGATCCTGTGGATTCCCCCGGTGAAGGTCCAGCCGTTTTTGTCGTCGCAGCGCGCCCCCGCTTCGACCGGATGCCGCCGCTAAGCTGATCGCGTGCGACGCGTCATACTTCTCGGATCAACCGGCTCGATCGGGACCCAGGCCCTCGACGTCATCCGGGCCAACCCCCGGCGGTTCGAAGTGGTCGGCCTCTCAGCGAACGGCAACCGCGACCTGCTGCGGGCCCAGGCCGACGAGTTCCACGTCGACGACACCGCGCTCGGTGCCGACGAAGCCGAACGGCTGGTCCGCAGTGTCGACGCCGATGTGATCCTCAACGGCATCACGGGGTCCGTCGGCCTCGGCCCGACGCTCGCCGCCCTCGAGACGGGCAGGACCCTCGCCCTCGCCAACAAGGAATCCCTCATCGTCGGGGGAGACTTGGTCAGCCGGGTGGCGAAGCCGGGCCAGATCGTGCCGGTCGACTCCGAGCACTCGGCGATCGCCCAGGCGCTGCGGTCGGGAACGAAACAGGAGGTCCGCCGGCTCGTGCTGACGGCATCCGGAGGCCCGTTCCGGGGGAAAAGCCGGCAGGACCTCGCCGACGTGACGCCGGCCGAGGCCCTCGCGCACCCGACCTGGGACATGGGACTCGTCGTCACCACCAACTCGTCGACCCTCGTCAATAAAGGCCTCGAGGTCATCGAGGCGCACCTGCTGTTCGACGTGCCGTACGAACGGATCGACATCGTCGTGCACCCGCAGTCGATCGTGCACTCGATGGTCGAATACGTCGACGGGTCGACGATCGCCCAGGCGTCACCGCCCGACATGCGGCTGCCGATCTCGCTCGGCCTGGACTGGCCCGCCCGCGTCGCCGGTGTCGGCGAGCCGCTGGACTGGACCCGCGCCCAGAACTGGACCTTCGAGCCGCTCGACGACGTCGCGTTCCCCGCGGTCGAGCTCGCGAAAACCGTCGGCCGTGCCGGAGGCACCTACCCCGCGGTGTTCAACGCCTCCAACGAGCAGCTCGTTGCCGCGTTCCACGCCGGCGCGATCGGGTTCCTCGACATCGTCGACACGATCGCGCGGGTCGTCGACGCCCACCGCCCCGAGGGCGAACTCACCCTCGAGAGCCTGGCCTCAGCCGAGTCGTGGGCGCGCGCCGAGGCGGATCGGGCGATCGCGGCGCTGCGCTAACCCCCGATTCACGCGTTCCGGTCGACCTCACGCGGTACGCCGAGTGAATCGGTCCGGATCGAGTGAATTGGCGCATACCAGGCGCCGCGGTCAGACCCAGCCCGCCTCCGCGAGCGCGGCCCGGGTCTCGTCGAGCACCGAGAACGGCACCTTGACCCCGGCAACGTCGCGGTAGTCCTTCTCGGCGAGCCCCGCCCAGAGGATCGTGTCCGCCGCCGTGGCTTCGCGAACCGCGACACGGATCGCTTCCTCCGGTGCCGCGATCTCCCGGATGTCACCGGCCGGCTTGGCAGCGCGCGCTCCAGCGAGAACCGCCTCGCGGATGGTCGCAGGATCCTCAGATCGCGGCTGGTGATCCGTGATGATGAGCAGGTCGCTGCCGAGGGCGGCCTCCCGGCCCATGTCGGGGCGCTTGGACTGGTCACGATCGCCGTTCGCGCCGGCGACCATGATGACCCGGCCGGCCGTGAGGTGCCGGACCGCCTCGAGCGTCTTCGCGAAAGCCTGTGCGGTGTGCCCGGAGTCGACGTACACGGCGGGGCCGCCGGGCACCGGAACCTGCACGGCGCGTCCGGGAAGGGATGCAGTGATGCCTCCGTCTCGGCGGAGCGCGTCGTCGATTGCGGAAAGGGCGATTCCCGATTCGACGAGCATGGCGATGGCGAGCCCGCCGTTCGCGGCCATGTGGCTGCCGATCACCGGGACTCGGGTGGAGAGTTCCCCAAGGTCCCGGTGCCGAAGGGTGAAGGCGGTGAACGACGGCTGCTCGTCCGTCACCGAGACGGTCCAGTCGGCCGAGGCCCCGTCGATCGACGTGATCGTCGACACCGGAACACCGGCCCGCGCCACGACGGTGGCACCGGCCGGAGTGTCGAGCGACACGACCGCACGTCTCGAATGCGCGGGTGAGAACAGCTCGAGCTTGGCCGCGAAGTACTCGTCCATGTCGGCGTAGTCGTCGAGGTGGTCCTGGCTGAGGTTGGTGAACCCGACGACGTCGAAGACGAGGCCGTCGACCCGGTGCCGGGTCAGGGCATGAGCGCTGACCTCGACGATCGCGGCGTCCACGCCGGCCTCACGCATCCGGGCGATCAGGGCGTGCAGTTCGGGCGACTCCGGTGTCGTCATCGAACTGACGACGACCTCCGAGCCGATCCGACGTTCGGCACTGGAACTCAGCCCGGTCGACCTGCCCAACTGCCGCAGCACCGAGTCCAGGAAGTGGGCGGTCGACGTCTTCCCGTTGGTCCCGGTCATCCCGAACAGCTGAGGCGCGTGCCGGTCGGTCCGGTACAGCCACGCAGCCATCTCCCCGACGAGGACCCGGGGCGATTCGACGGTGACGAGCACGGGCACACCGGATGCCGTGGCGTCGACCAGGCCGGCGGCATCCGTCAGGATCGCGACGGCACCGCGCTCGACCGCATCGGCGGCGAATGTCGCCCCGTGGAAGCGGGCCCCTGGCACGCCGACGTAGAGGTCACCAGGGCGGACAGCCCTGCTGTCCATGGTGATCCCGGACAGGGTGACAGGCGGGACCTCGTCGTGCAGCGCCAGGCGGAACCGGGCGGCGAAGGCCTCAAGGGTCGTGGGTGGGGTCTGGTCGGGTCGCACAGCCCATGTTCTCACAGGCGCATCGGAGCATCCCTCACAGCGCGCCACCAGCATCCGCTCAGCGCACAGCGCTACTCTCTGGGAGTGGAATCCGCCCTGCTCTATATCCTCGGTGTGCTGATCATTCTGGTCGGCGTCGCCGTGTCGATCGGCCTGCACGAAATCGGGCACCTGGTTCCCGCGAAACTCTTCGGCGTCAAAGTCACCCAGTACATGATCGGCTTCGGCAAGACCGTCTGGTCGACGAAGCGGGGTGAGACCGAGTACGGCATCAAGGCGATCCCGCTCGGCGGCTACATCTCGATGATCGGGATGTACCCGCCCGGCAAAGACGGCGCCACCCGCAGCTCGAGCACCGGGTTCTTCCAGACCCTGGTGCAGGACGCGCGTTCAGCCAGTGCCGAGACGGTCGGCGACGGCGACGAGGACCGCACCTTCTACAACCTGCCGGTGTGGAAGCGCATCATCATCATGCTCGGCGGGCCGACGATGAACCTTCTCCTGGCCGTCGTGCTCGTCGCGATCGTGCTGATGGGCTTCGGCACCCCCCAGTCCACTCCAACGCTCGCCTCGGTGAGCCAGTGCGTGCTGCCTGCCGGAACTGAGAAGACTGCCTGCGACGACGACGACCCGCTCGCCCCCGGCGCCGCAGCAGGACTTCAGCCCGGCGACACCATCCTCTCCATGAACGGCACGAGCATCGAGTCGTGGACCGACGCCACCGAGATCATTCGCACCTCACCCGGCACCGAACTCGACGTCGTCGTTCTGCGCGACGGGGCCGAGATCGCCGTCGCCCTCACCCCGCTGCTCACTGAGCGGTACGCGATCGACGCCGACGGGCAGCAGCAAACGGATGCCTCGGGCGAGCCGATCACGGAGGAGGTCGGTTTCGTGGGCATCGTGTCCCAGACCGAGCTCGTGCCCGAGCCGCCGACCGCCGTACTGCCCGCTGTCGGCGACAACATCGGCCAGGTCGCCAACATGATCCTCAACCTGCCCGACCGGCTCGTCGACATCGCCAACGCGGCGTTCGGCCCGGGGGAGCGCGACCCGAACGGCCCGATCAGCGTGGTCGGCGTCGGACGGATCGCTGGCGAAGTGGTCAGCCTCGAAGAGGTCCCCGTGGCAAGCAAGGTCCAGACGATGGTCGGCATCCTCGCGTCGCTCAACGTCGCCCTGTTCGTGTTCAACCTCGTGCCCCTGCTTCCGCTCGACGGCGGCCACGTCGCCGCGGCTCTCTGGGAGTCGATCCGCCGTGGCTGGGCGAAACTCTTCTCCCGCCGTGACCCCGGCCCGGTGGACGCTGCGAAGCTCATGCCGCTGACCTTCGTCGTCGTGATCCTTCTCGGCGGGATGAGCGCGCTGCTCATCTTTGCCGACATCGTCAAGCCTGTGAACCTCTTCGGCTGATCGGTACTCCACCGGGAGTAGGTGACTGCGTCTGGCGACGGATGCCGGAACGCCCGGCCGCTCACTACGCTGGGGGGATGCTCCCCGGGCCGGTCGATTCCGAACATGGTGACCCGTTCGCGCGCTGGGGCGGTCGTCCGCCGTTCCGCGGACTCCCTGCCCCGGTGAGGCTGTGGCTCCCGGTCCTGCTCTCCTTCTTCGTGCAGGTGCCGGCGACCATCGTGATCCTCGTGCAACACGCGCCGGTCGAGTCGGCGCCGCTCGCTGTCACGGCTGTGGCGGTTGCCGCGGTGGGGCCGCTCGCTCTGCTCGCCGCCCGCCGTCATCCGGGGCAGGTGGCCGCGGTCGTCACCGCGGCGGCCGTTGCGGACCTGCTCCTGCCGCCGCTGTTCGGGCCACCGTACGTGGCCTTCGCCTTCGCGATCGTGCTCGGTATCGTCCGGGGCGCGCGCATCTGGGTGTACGCCTCCGTGGCGATCGGCTGGGTCGCCGCCGTGACCCTGGGCTCGGTTCTGGGCCTGGACTGGCATCCGATTCGGATCGCCCTGACGACGGCCGCCATCGCCCTCCTGCTCGCCGTCGCCGAACGCATCCGCGACCGCCGGGCCCGGATCGGTGAAGCCCGGCGCAAAGCCATCGAGCACCGGCAATCCGTCGAGCAGGCGGAGCGGATGCGAATCGCCCGCGAACTCCACGACGTCCTGGCTCACTCCCTCTCGCAGATCAACGTGCAGGCGGGCGTGGGCCTGCACCTCATGGACAGCCAGCCGGAGCGTGCCCGGGAGGCTCTCGCGAACATCAAGGCGTCGAGCAAGACAGCGCTGGACGAGGTCCGTGGCGTGCTCGCCTTCCTCCGCGCCGACAGTGTCGACGCAGCCGCCCTCGCGCCGCAGCCCGACCTGTCGCAGATCCCCGGCCTTCTCGATTCCATGCGGGCGCAGGGACTCGACGTGAATTACACCGTCAGCCTCGCCCGGCCCCCTTCCGCTGCCGTGCAGCTCGCCCTGTACCGCATCGTCCAGGAGAGCCTCACCAACGTTCTCCGCCACGCTCAGGCTCAGAAAGCAGAGGTCCGGCTGACCGACACGGATGGAACGATCCGCCTGACGATCTCCGACGACGGCAGGGGCCCCGTCGACCCGCACCGCGGCGACGCGGGCAGCGGCATCCTCGGCATGACCGAACGTGCCGAGCTTCTCGGAGGCACCCTGGTCACCGGGTCCGGCAGTAACGGCGGTTTCCTCGTCACAGCGACTCTGCCCGGTGCGCCGTGATCCGTGTCGTGATCGCGGACGACCAGCAGCTCATCCGTGCCGGATTCCGGGCGCTGCTCGAAGCGGAAGCAGACATCGACGTCGTGGGGGAGGCAGCCACGGGGCCGGATGCCGTCGCGCGCGTTCGCGAGAACCGGCCGGATGTCGCGCTGATGGACATCCGGATGCCCGGCGGTGACGGCCTGTGGGCGACCGAGCAGATCACCGCGGACCCAGACCTGGCCGGAACCCGGATCGTCGTCGTCACCACGTTCGAACTCGACGAGTATGTCGCGCGGGCCATCGCCGCCGGGGCCAGCGGCTTCCTCGTGAAGGACACCGAACCTGTCGAACTGATCCGGTCGGTCCGGATCGCCGCGGCCGGGGACGCCCTCCTGTCGCCCAGCGTGACCCGCCGGCTGCTCGAGCGGATCTCGGGCCGGTTGCATTCGGCGGTCAGCCCCCAACTCCTGGATGCGCTCACCGACCGCGAGCGGGAGGTGATGGTCCTCGTCGCCGCGGGGCTCTCGAACGAGGAGATCGGCGCCCGGCTTTTTCTCAGCCCGCTGACGGTGAAGACGCACGTCTCGCGCATCCTCGGCAAGCTGGATGCCCGTGACCGGGTTCAGCTCGTCGTCCTCGCCTACGAGTCCGGCCTCGTCGCCCCCGGTTTCACCGGGTGAGCATCGCCCCTCTGGCTGTCCTCCCAGCGGAGTACGCCGGATTCGTTCGCACGGCAGATTCGCCTGCGACGCCCACCGTCAAAGCTGGTGCTGACGGTTCCGGTGGAGCCGCACGACGAAGGGACATCCTCATGATCAACATCCTCGCGGTGCCTGCATCGACGGTGGCAGGCGTTGCCATGCACCCCGGCTGGGGACCCGGCTTCGGCTGGTGGTTCCTGCTCATCCCCCTGTTCTGGATCGTGGTGTTCGCGCTCCTGTTCGCGTTCCTCGGGCGCCGCTGGCGCCGCTCGGCGCCGTGGGTGGCCGCGAACGCCCCCGGGCGGAGCGCCGAAGACAGGCTTGCCGAACGATTCGCCCAGGGCGAGATCGATGAAACCGAGTACCGGGCACGCCTCGAAGTGATCCGGGCAAACAATCCGACCAAGCGCTGACGCCGCGGCCCGCGCGTAGACCTGGGATTACACGCGGGCGAAGCGGGCCATCGAGCGGGCGCGGGCCTTCTCGGCCTCGATCTCGCGGTCCTTCGGGGGCGCGGTCGTGACCAGGTCCTCCAGCAGGTGCCGTGTGATGTGGGCGATCTCGGAGACGGCAAGGTCGAACGCCTTTTCGTTGGCCTTCGACGGTTTCGTCGACCCGCTCACCTTGCGGACGAACTGGAGGGCGGCTGCATGAACTTCGTCGTCCGTAGCGGCGGGCTCGAAGTTGTGGAGCGTGTGAATGTTTCGGCACATGGCACCAGATTAACCAGCGCCGGCCCGATTCGGAAGGGTGTCAGCTCTCCGAGCCGTTTCCGGCGATGTTCACCAGCCAGGACACGCCGTAGCGGTCGTTGAGCATCCCGAACGTGTCGCCCCACGGAGCGAGGACGAGGGGCTCCACGATCGTGGCGCCGTCGGCGAGCCCGTCCCAGTATCCGCGAAGCTCTGACTCGTCGTCACCGCTGAGCGAGACCGAGAAGTTCGTGCCCTGCCGGTAGTCCTGGCCCTCCATGACGTCGGCGCCCATGAGGGTCAGGCCGTCGGGTGTGATCAGTTGGGCGTGCATGATGTTGTCGATCTGGGCAGGGTCATCGGTTGCCTGGTACTCGCCGAAGGTGCTGAGGGTGAGTTCGCCGCCGAAGATATCGCGATAGAACGTCATCGCCTCACGGGCGGATCCTTGAAAGTTCAGGTACGGGTTGAGCCGAGTAGGCATTGTGGTCTCTTTTCGTCTGTCTGGCGGGGTGTTCGGGTGTGGCCCTCGATTATGAACAGACGAACGACCACTGCAGAAGTCCCCATTTCCGCGAGATTACGGCGCCGACGTCACTCGGCCGCAGCCATCGCCCGCCGGACCGCATCGATCGACGCGGCGACGTCCGCGGCATCCGTCGACCAGTTGCTCACCGAGATGCGGAGGATCTCGCGCCCCTGCCAGTGCGACCCTGACATCCAGACGCTGCCGTCGGCGATGAGTGCCTGGGTCACGGCGCGGGTCCGCTCATCGGTGCCGAAGCTCAGAGAGACCTGGGTGAACACGACATCGTTGAGAACCTCCACGCCGGGCAGCGCAGCAAGACGCTGCGCGAGCGCGCGGGCGTTCTCAGCCAGCCGCTCGACGAGCGCGATCGTGCCCTCCCGGCCGAGCGACCGCAATGCCGCCCAGACCGGGATGCCGCGGGCGCGCCGCGAGAATTCGGGCACGTTCTCCCACGGGTCGCCGATGGCGTGGACGAGGTACTCGGTGTGTGCGCCGAAAGAGGACCGCAGCAGGTGCGGCTTCGCAACGACGACGACACCGCAGTCGTACGGAACGTTGAGTGTCTTGTGGGCGTCGGTCGCCCACGAGTCAGCGCGTCCCAGTCCGTCGAGATGGTCGGCGTACTGGGTGCTCGCGGCAGCCCACAACCCGAACGCGCCGTCGACGTGCACCCACGCGCCGCGCGCGTGCGCCAGGTCGATTGCCTCCCGCATCGGGTCAAACGCACCAGAGTGAAGGTTTCCGGCCTGAAGGCACACGATCACGGGGCCGTTCAACCCGGCAAGCGCGTCGGCAAGTGCATCGGGACGCAGGCGCCCCTGGTCGTCGGCAGCGACGACGGAGGGGGAACCGAGTCCCAGGTACCGCAACGCCAGGTCGACGGAGGTGTGTCGCTCCTCTCCGACTATGACCGTCACCCGAGGAGCGCCGGTCAACCCGTCGGCGTTGACGTCCCATCCGGCGTCGGCGAGGACGCTGAGCCGACCGGCGGCCAGGCCCGCGAAGTTCGCCAGCGTCGCGCCGGTCGTGAAACCGACAGCTGAAGCGGGCGGGAGCCCCAGGAGGTCGAGGAGCCACTGCCCGGCAGCCTCCTCGATGGCCGACGCGGCCGGGGTTGCGTACCGCATGGCCGTGTTCTGGTCCCATGCGCTGACGAGCCAGTCAGAGGCGAGAGCCGCGGGGAGCGTCCCGCCGATGACCCAGCCGAAGAACTTGCCCGACGGCATCCCCATCAGACCCGGTTCCGCGAACGTCGCGAGTTCATCGACGACCTCGGCCGGGTCGATGCCCCGATTCTGCAGTGGCACCCGGAAATGCGCGGCGACCTCGTCGGCCGTCTGGCGCGGCGCGACCGGGCGGGTCGCCATCGACTCCAGCCACTCGACCGCGTGGTTGTGGGCCCGATCGAGTGCTTTGCGATAGTCCTCAGGCTGAGCTGTCACACCCGGAAGCGTAGCCGTCGGCCCTGGACGGCGGTAGCCCTCGGGAGCGGATGCCGCCGCGCGACTCCCGCAACGGCTCCTAGGCTGGGAGTCATGACGCTCGACGAGAACGACGACCCGTACCTGTGGCTGGAGAACGTCGACGGCGAGGACGCCCTGAACTGGGTTCGGGCGCGGAACGCGGTCACGCTCGGCACCCTCGCCGCCACCGAGGATTTCGTCCGAACGGAAGGCGCCATCCGCGAGGTCCTCGACTCCGACGCGAAGCTTCCGCTGGTGCAGAAGATCGGCGACTACTACTACAACTTCTGGACGGACGCCGCACACCAGCGCGGGCTCTGGCGGCGGACGACCCTGGAGGAGTACCGCAAACCGCACCCGGCCTGGCAGACGGTGCTCGACATCGATGCCCTCAACGAGGCCGAGGGGGAGGACTGGGTCTGGCACGGAGCCAGCGTGCTTCGCCCCGAATACCGGAAGGCGCTGATCGACCTGTCACACGGCGGCTCCGACGCGGATGTGACGCGCGAGTTCGACCTCGAGACGTTCCGCTTCGTGGAGCAGGACGACGGCGGCTTCTTCCGCCCGGAAGCGAAAGGCGGCCTCGGCTGGATCGACGACGACACCGTCTACCTGTGCTCCGAACTCGGCGAGAACTCGATGACGACATCCGGGTACCCCCGGATCGCCCGGCGCTGGAGCCGCGGCACGCCGATCGAGGCCGCGGAACTCGTCTTCGAAGGCGCCGTGACAGATGTGTCGGTGCGGGCCTTCCGCAGCCACACACCCGGCTACATCCGCGACTTCCTCTGGCGGGCGCCCACCTTCTACACCTCCGAGGTACACGTGTTCGTGGACGGCGAACCGAGGCGGATCGACGTCCCGGACTCCGCCGAGATCGGGTACTCGCGACAGTGGCTGCTGATCGAGCTCCGCGATGACTGGACCCCTGCCGGCACGACTTACCGGGCCGGCTCGCTGCTCGCCGCCGACTTCGACGGCTTCCTGGCCGGCGACCGGTCCTTCGAAGTGGTCTTTGCGCCGACACCGACAACGTCGCTCGCCGGTGCGACGTGGACCCGGGATCACCTCGTCCTCACAGTCCTCGACGACGTGAAGAGCCGCGTCCACGTCCTCACCCCCACGGATGCCGGCTGGCGACGCAGCGACTTCCCGGGCGCTCCCGAATTCGCCACCGTCCAGGTTTCGGCCGTCGACCCCGACGAGAACGACCTGGTCTGGGTCATCTCCACCGACTACCTCACCCCGACGACCCTCTCGATCGCGACGGTCGGACAGGCCGGCGCGCTGCCGGTCGTGCTGAAGTCTCAGCCGTCGTTCTTCGACACCGCCGGACTCAGGATCGAACAGCACTTCGCGGTCTCCGACGACGGAACCCGCGTGCCCTACTTCCTCGTCCGAGGAGCGGATGCCGGCGAAGCGACGCCGACGCTCCTCTACGGCTACGGCGGCTTTGAGATCTCGCTGACGCCCGGCTATTCCGGCACCCTCGGGCGGGCCTGGCTCGAGCAGGGCGGCGCGTACGTTGTCGCGAACATCCGCGGCGGCGGGGAATACGGTCCGACCTGGCACCAGGCAGCGCTGAAGGAGAAGCGGCACCGCTCGTTCGAGGACTTCGCGGCCGTCGCCAGGGACCTGGTGGACCGCGGCATCACCACACCCGAACACCTGGGGATCCAGGGCGGCTCGAACGGCGGACTACTCACCGGCAACATGCTGACCCGTTACCCGGAACTGTTCGGCGCCGTCGTCTGCCAGGTGCCGCTGCTCGACATGCGGCGCTACTCCCGGCTGCTCGCCGGCGCGTCCTGGATGGCCGAGTACGGCGACCCTGACGACCCCGACCAGTGGGTGTCCCTCGAGACGTTCTCGCCGTACCACCGGTTCGACCCGGCGCGCCGCTACCCGCCCGTTCTGTTCACGACCTCGACGCGCGACGATCGGGTCCACCCGGCGCATGCCCGCAAGATGGCCGCACGCATGCTTGACGCCGGATGCGACGTCACCTACTACGAGAACATCGAGGGCGGGCACGGGGGAGCGGCGACCAACGCGCAGGCAGCGCGGATGTCAGCCCTCGCCTACCGGTTCCTCGCGGAGCGGCTGGCCTGACGCGCGGCGGGGGAAGCACCCCCGGCGCGGGTGCTTTTGCCCCGCGCGGGAGCCTCTTCGCCCGCGCGAAGCCGTTCGACCCGCGCGAAGGCCCGAGCGACGACGGACGTCGGCACGTGCCGCGCGTGTACCTGAGCTTCCAGTGACGCGAAGTCCCCGAATAGAGCGGTATTCGGGGCTTAAGCGTCACCGGAACGACCGTCCAGACTCTGATCAGCGCGGCAGACGCGTTGTGGCGGTGGACGCACCGTCGGCGCGGGTGCTTTTGCCCCGCGCGGGAGCCTCTTCGCCCGCGCGAAGCCGTTCGACCCGCGCGGAGCCGAGCCTCAGGTGCGACCCCAGCTTCCAGTGACGCGAAGGCCCCGAATGGAGCGGTATTCGGGGCTTAAGCGTCACCGGAACGACCGCCCGGACTCTGATGAGCGCGGCAGACGCATTGCGGCCGGGGACGCGCCCCCGGCGCGGGTGCTTTTGCCCCGCGCGGGAGCCTCTTCGCCCGCGCGAAGCCGTTCGACCCGCGCGAAGGCCCGAGCGACGACGGACGTCGGCACGTGCCGCGCGTGTACCTGAGCTTCCAGTGACGCGAAGTCCCCGAATGGAGCGGTATTCGGGGCTTAAGCGTCACCGGAACGGCCGCTAACGCGTCATTCGGGCTTAGCGTCACCGGAAGGGGTGAAGACGCGGAGCGGCTCGGCTGACGCGTCGCGGCGGGCGGACACACAGACGGCGCGGGTGCTTTTGCCCCGCGTGGGAGGCTTTTCACCCGCGCTGAACCGTTCGACCCGCGCGAAGCAGTTTCAACCGCGCGAGGTCGTTTGACCCGCGCAGAGCCGTTCGACCCGCGCGAAGCCGTCTGAACCGCGCAGAGCCAATCGACCCGCGCGGAGCAGGCCTAGCGCGACAGCAGCAGTGCGTCGCCCTGGCCGCCTCCACCGCAGAGGGCGGCAGCAGCCTTGCCCGATCCGCGGCGGGACAGTTCGAGCGCCGCGTGCAGCACGAGCCGCGCCCCTGACGCGCCGATCGGGTGGCCGAGTGCGATCGCCCCGCCGTGGATGTTGACCTTGTCGCGGTCGAGGTCGAGGTCGCGCATCGACTGAACGCTCACCGCGGCGAAGGCCTCGTTGATCTCGATCAGGTCGAGGTCGCCAGCCGTCCAGCCCGCCTTGCCGAGGGCATCCGCGATCGCCCGCGAAGGCTGGGAGTGCAGCGAGTTGTCAGGGCCGGCCACCGAACCGGATGCTCCGACGACAGCCAGCCAGGTCAGCCCGCGCTCCTCGGCCCAGGCGCGGTCGGCAATGATCAGCGCACAGGCGCCGTCGCTCAGCGGCGACGAGTTCCCTGCCGTGATGGTGCCGTCCTTATCAAACGCCGGTCGGAGCGCGCCGAGGGAGTCGATCGTGGAGTCGCCCCGTACGCCCTCGTCGCTCGTCAGCACCGTCGGTTCGCCCCGGCGCGACGGCACGGTGACCGGGGTGATCTCGTCGTCGAACAGGCCGGCAGCCTGGGCGGCGGCGGCGCGCTGGTGTGAGCCAAGCGCTACCGTGTCCTGCTCGACCCGATCGATGCCGAGCGGCCCGTTGTGACGCTCAGTCGAGAGGCCCATCGAATCGCCGTCGAAAGCATCCGTCAGTCCGTCGAACGCGGCGGTGTCGACCATCGTGACTTCGCCGTACTTGTAACCCTTGCGGGCCGACGGCAGCACGTGCGGTGCGTTGGTCATCGACTCCTGCCCTCCGGCCACGACCACGGATGCCTCGCCGGCGCGAATCAGGCGGGCGGCGTCCGTGACCGCGGCGATGCCGGACAGGCACACCTTGTTGATAGTGACGGCGGGCACCTCCCAGCCGATCCCGGCCGCGCGCGAGGTCTGCCGGGCCGGGTTCTGGCCTGCGCCTGCCTGCAACACCTGGCCGAAGATCACGGCGTCGACGTCGGACGCATCGACGCCAGCACGTTCGAGCGCCGCGCGTACGGCGACCGCTCCGAGTTCGACGGCACTGAAACTCGCCAGCTGGCCGAGCAGGCGACCCTGCGGTGTGCGGGCTCCGGCCAGGATGACCACATCGTTCGGACTCATCGAGAGACTCCTTCGTCGTTGTATCGGCGCGCGAAAGGGGCGCTAAAACCTCTACTTAGCTTGACACGGATTCTCCCGGCGTTCTACTGTAACTGAAACCTGAACCACTTGTCAGGTTGCAATGAAGCAAACCTAGAGCCAAGCAGGAAAGGCATTCCCATGCGAGAACCAAAGAAGTATCTTGCACCGGCACTGATCGCGACGGCGGCACTCATGCTCGCCGGTTGCGCTCCCACAGCAGGCGGAACCAGTGACGGCGGCACGACGGAAGACAGCAAAGAACCCGTCAACGTCTCGATCATCTATTCGGAGACCGGGCCGCTTGCGGCATACGGGGCCGCGTACAAGGGTGGACTCGAGGCCGGACTCGACTACGCCACCGAAGGTTCAGGCGAAATCGACGGCCGCGAGATCACGATCGAATACGCCGACGACGCCGGTGACGCCGACAAGGCCGTGAGCCTCGCGAAGGATGCCATCGGCTCCGGCACGAAGATCATCGCCGGCACCGTCTCCTCAGGCATCGCCCTGGCGCTCGCCGAACAGGCGCAGCAGAACAAGATTCTCTACATCTCCGGAGCGGCCGCCGCCGACGGCGTCACCGGGATCAACGACTACACCTTCCGCTCCGGCCGGCAGACCTACCAGGACGTCGCCACCGCGGGCACCTTCATCGGCGACCCCAAGGGCAAGAAAATTCTCGTCTTCGCTCAGGACACCGCATTCGGTCAGGGCAACCTGGCGGGAGTCGAAGCGGTTCTCGGAGCGAAGGGCGCGACGGTCTCCAGCGTGCTCGTCCCCGAGGACGCCACAGAGTTCACCCCCTTCGCGCAGCGCATCCTCGACGAAGCTCCCGACCTCGTCTTCGTGGCCTGGGCCGGCGCGACCAGCGGTGCGATGTGGCAGGCGCTCGAACAGCAGGGCATCTTCGACGCCGCACCCGTCGTCACCGGGCTCGGTGACACCGCCACCTACGAGGCATACGGTTCCGCCAGCGACAAGATCAGCTTCCTCAACCACTACTTCTCCGGCATCCCCGAGAACGATGTGAACACGGCGATGGTCGAATACCTCGAGGAGAACGACTCGAAGGCAGACCTGTTCTCGCCCGACGGCTTCAACGCGGCCCTGATGATCGCCGAGGCGATCAAGACCGGCGGCGGAGACGACGTCGACAGCATGGTCGACGCCCTCGAAGGTTTCACCTTCGACGGCCCGAAGGGCGAGATCACCGTCCGCGCCGAGGACCACGCCATGATCCAGCCGATGTACCAGGTGAAGCTCGTGCAGACCGACGGCGCCTGGGTACCCGAACTGATCGAGGAGATCGACGCCGAGACCGTCGCCCCGCCGGTGGTCGAGTAACCCGTGGCCGACCGGATCGTGCTCGAAGCAAAGCACCTCGACCTTCGGATCGGAGGAGCGCACATCATCTCCGATGTGTCATTCTCCGTCCCGGAGGGCGAGTTGCTCGGAGTGATCGGACCCAACGGTGCGGGCAAAACCACGCTGTTCAACCTCATCTCCGGTGTCCTGCGGCCCACAGGCGGCAGTGTGCACCTGGAGGGAACAGATGTCAGCACCGCTCCGATCTCCACTCGAGCACGATCCGGCCTCGGCCGAACCTTCCAGACCTCCAGCCTCTTCCCGGGACTGAGCGTTCGTGAGAACGTGCGCCTCGCAGCGCAGGTGAAAGGCGGGCACTCCTTGTCGCTCGTCCGGTTCCCCCGGTCGTCCGACGCGGCCAACGCGGTCGCGGCAGAGCGTCTCAACGACGTCGGGCTCAGCCACCTGGCGGAGCAGAACGCCTCAGGGCTCTCCCACGGCGACAAGAGAAAGCTCGAGATCGCCATGCTGCTCGCCCAGGACCCGGCGGTCCTCCTGCTCGACGAACCGATGGCCGGCGTCGCCTCCGGTGACGTGCCCGGGCTCGTCGCCCTGATCCGGTCGCTCCACCGCGACCAGGGCAGGACCGTGCTCATGGTCGAACACCACATGGATGTCGTCCTCGGCCTCGTCGACCGGGTCGCCGTCATGCACCACGGCCAGGTGCTCGCCATCGGCAGCCCGGCGGATGTCATGGCCAACCCCGACGTGCAGTCCGCCTACCTGGGAGACCCGCTGTGAGCGCGAACATCCTCGAGGTCTCCAACCTCACAGCATCCATCGGCGGCCAGCAGGTGACCGAGAACGTCACGTTTTCGGTTCCGGCGACCGGTGTCACCGCGCTGCTCGGTCGCAACGGGGTCGGAAAGACAAGCTCGATCCGCGGGATCCTCGGACTGATCCACAGAACGGGCTCCGTCGTCCTCGACGGGAACGAGATCGGGACCCTGCACACCCACCGCATCGTGCAGCGGGGCGTCGGTTACGTCCCCGAAGACCGTGAGGTCTTCGCCAAGCTCACCGTTGCCGAGAACCTTCGTCTTGCCGAACGCGACCGTGAACCCCGCCGGGAACTCGTCGCCGACCTGTTCCCCGACCTCGTGGCGAGGGCAGGCCAGCAGGCCGGCACCCTCTCGGGCGGCCAGCAGCAGATGGTGTCTCTTGCCCGTGCCCTGCTCAACTCCAACCGACTGCTCCTCGTCGACGAACCGACGAAGGGACTCGCGCCGAAGATCGTCGGCGAAGTCACTCAGGCACTCGCAACCGCAGCTGAAATCGTGCCGATGCTCCTCGTGGAGCAGAACCTCCAGGTGGTCCGCCGACTCGCGACGCGGGCGATCGTCCTCGCCGGAGGCCGGGTGGTCTACACCGGTGGTTGCGCTGAACTGCTCGACGATGCCGACCTCACCCGCCGGTACCTCGGTGTCTCAGCAGAGCACGGGGAAACCGCATGAGCACCGTCGTCCTTTTGCTCATCACCGGCCTCGGTCTCGGCGCGCTCTACTTTCTCGTGGCCAGCGGACTCTCGCTCATCTACGGGCTCATGGGAGTCCTGAACTTCGCGCACGGATCGTTCCTCACCCTCGGGGCTTTCATGGGCTGGGAGGTCGCGCGGAGGATGGGCGACGGATCCTGGTTCACCCTGGTCGTCTCCCTCCTCGTCGGAGCCGTCGTCGGCGCCGTGTTCGCCGCTGCGACCGAGTTCTTCCTGATCCGACGGTTGTACGACCGGCACATCGAACAGGTGCTCGTCACCGTCGGGCTCGCGCTGGCCACGGTGGCTCTCTTCGAGGGCATCTGGGGAACCGACCAGATCTATGTGAACGGGCCTGCCTGGCTCGATGGCACCACCAAGGTCCTCGGCGCCAACATTCCGAACAACAGGTTCCTGCTCATCCTCTGCGCCGTGCTCGTGCTCGTCGGAATCGTCCTCTTCCTCAAGTACACGCGCTACGGGCTGATCATCCGCGCCGGAGTGGAGAACCGGTCGATGGTGACGGCACTCGGCATCGACGTGCGCCGGGCGTTCACCCTCGTCTTCGCGATCGGCGGGGCCGCGGCCGGGCTCGGCGGCGTCCTGGCCTCGCACTACACCGGCTACGTCTCGCCTCACCTCGGCGGGTCGCTGCTCATCTTCGCGTTCATCGTCACGGTGATCGGCGGGCTCGGGTCGCTGACCGGCGCCGCCATCGCGAGTGTGATCGTCGCCGTTCTGCAGCAGTTCGCGAACTTCTACTTCGACGGAACCGGCGACTTCGTCGTCGTTCTCCTCCTCGCAGTGGTGCTGCTGGTGAGACCGCGCGGACTGATGGGAGTGAAGGCATGAACGGCATCCTGAACCGGGTGTTCTCCCGGACCACCCGCGGCTGGTGGATCGGCGGGGCACTGGTCGTGGTCATGGCGATCCTGCCGCTCCTCAACCTCTCGATCCCCGGCGTCTTCCCGGGCCCGACCTATACACCAGGCACCCTGCAACTCCTTGCTCTGGCCATGCTCATGTCGGGTCTCGCCCTGTCGTACCACCTGCTCTTCGGCGTCGCCGGGATGCTGTCGTTCGGCCACGCCCTGTTCTTCGCAGCCGGGGCGTACGGTCTCGGCATCGTCCTCAAGCGGTTCGAACTGGAACTGCTCCCGGCCCTCGTGCTCGTTCTCGTCGGCGGACTTGTGCTCGCAAACGTGCTCGGAGCGATCAGCCTCCGGGTCACCGGTATCACCTTCGCGATGGTCACCCTGGCCTTCGCCCAGGCGGGGTCGGTGTGGATCCGCCGCAATTCGAACATCACCGGTGGCGATGAAGGCCTGTCACTGACGACAACACACATCCCGGATGCGCTCGTCGGGGTGCTCAACACCCGCAATCTCTACTGGCTGAGCCTCGCCGTGCTGATCGTCGTCTTCGTCCTCGTGATGTGGTTCGAGAAGTCGCAGGCGGGCCACGTGGCCCTGGCCACCCGGGAGAACGAGCTGCGCGTGCGGGTCCTCGGCGTCCGCCCGTACGCGGTGCGGCTGATCACGTTCGTCCTCGCGTCTACCCTCGCCGTTGTCGTCGGCATGGCGTACCTGCTGCTGCAGTCGGGGGTGACCACGCGGGCGGCGTCGAGCGACTTCACCCTGACCATCCTCGTCATCGTCGTTCTCGGCGGTGTCGGCTCCCGCTGGGGTGCAGTGATCGGCGGGGTCGTCTACACGCTGCTCGACCAGCGGCTCACGGCACTGGCGGCATCCGAATGGATCACCGGCTTGCCCGACGTGCTCCGGATTCCGCTTTCGGAACCGCTGTTCCTTCTCGGTACCCTGTTCATCCTGGTCGTGTTGTTCCTGCCCGGCGGGATCACAGGCTCCGCTGGAAGGATCGCCTCCCGGCGGAACCGCCCGGCGACCGCCCTGCCGATGGAGGAGTTGCGATGAACCCGGATTCCCTGCACACCCTCGGCCGCTGGACGAGCGACCGGGCCGTCGCGACCCCGGACCGGATCGCCGTCGACGACCGGGGTGTGCAGCTCAGTTACCTCGCCCTCGACGCCCGGGCGACGGCGCTCGCCGACGCGCTCCGGGCGGCGGGCTTCGGCATCGGTTACCGCATCGCCACGATCACCGGCAATTCAAGCGACCAGGTGGTGCTGTTCTTCGCCTGCGCCAAAGCCGGCGTGGTGCTCGTGCCGCTGTCGTGGCGGCTCTCACCGGCCGAACTCGCCAGCCATCTCACCGCCTCCCGCCCGGCTCTCCTGCTCGTGGAGGACGAATTCACGTCGCTGGCGGATGCCGCATACGAGCTGCTCGTCGACGGCCCGCCCCGCAGCACGCTCGGTGTCGGCGGCATCGAATCTTCCGTTCCGCCGATCCGGTGGGAGGGGGCGCGCCAGACGCGTCCCGTCCGCGACGACGACGCCCTGCTGCTCATCTTCACCGCCGGCACACTGGGGGCGCCGAAGGGTGCCGTCCTCAGCCACGCCAACTGCTTCTGGACGAACCTGGCACTCTCCCGTACCGCTGAGCTGACCAGCGCCGACGTGGTCCTTGCGGTCATGCCGCAGTACCACGTGGGCGGCTGGAACATCCAGCCGCTGCTCGCGTGGTGGGTCGGCGCGACCGTGGTCCTTGAGCGCACCTTCGACGCCGGTCGCGTGCTCCAACTGATCCCCGACCGCGGCATCACCACCATGATGGGTGTCCCCGCCAACTACCTGTTCCTGGCCGAGCATTCCGATTTCGCCGCCACCGACCTGGGCACGCTCCGCCACGCCATCGTCGGCGGGGCGTCGATGCCCGAGCCGCTGCTTCGCACCTGGCATTCGCGCGGCGTCGCCCTGACTCAGGGGTACGGGCTCACCGAAGCGTCCCCGAACGTGCTCTGCCTCCCCGACGAGGACGCCAGGACGAAGGTGGGCCTCGCCGGCAAACCGTACCCGCACGTCGAGGTGGCCGTGGCCGACCCGGTCACCGGCGAACAGATTTCCGGAGCGGCGACCGGTGAGCTCCTCGTGCGGGGGCCGAGCGTCTTCGCCGGCTATTTCGAACAACCGAACGAGAGCGCGCTCGCGCTGCGGTCCGGCTGGCTGCACACCGGCGACCTCGTCGAACGCGACGCGAACGGGTACTACCGGGTTATCGACCGGATCAAGGACATCTACATCTCCGGCGGCGAGTCGATCGCGCCCGCCGAGATCGAAGGCGTGCTGTTCGGTCACCCGGCTGTGGCCGACGCCGCCGTCATCGGCGTGCCTGACGCCCGCTGGGGTGAGGTCGGCGTGGCCTTCATCGTTCCCCGTCGCGGAGTGGCCACGGATGCCGAGGACGTCACCGCGTGGCTGGGGGAGCGGGTCGCACGATTCAAGGTGCCCCATGGCATCCGGTTCGTCGACAGCATCCCCCGGTCGGCCGCCAACAAGATCCTGCGCAGGTCTCTGCTCGCCGATTACCTGTCGACCGTTCCATCGAATCGAGAACATTCATGAGCACCCTTCCCCGTACCGCCAGGGGCACGCGCACCCGGGCGAAGCTCCTCGAGGCCGCCGAGAAGGTCTTCGCCGACGTCGGCTACCCCGAAGCGTCGATCGTGCGGATCACCGACGAAGCGGGCGTCGGCCAGGGCACCTTCTACCTCTACTTCGACTCCAAACTCGAGGTCTTCAACGAAGTGGTCGAGGACCTCAACCGGCGGGTGAGGCACGCGATGACCTCGGCCGCCGTTCGCGCGCCGAACCGGGCCGAATCCGAGCGTGCCGGTTTTCGGGCCTTCTTCACCTTCACGGCGGAACACCCGGCCCTCTACCGCATCATCCGGCAGGCCGAATTCGTCTCACCTGGCGCGCTCCGACTGCACTACACGCGCATCGTCGACGGCTACATCCAGGGGCTCCGTGAAGCACGGGGCGCCGGAGAGATCGGAGCCATCGACCCGACCGTGGCGGCGTGGGCGCTCATGGGAATCGGCGAGATGATCGGCATGCGCTGGGTGCTCTGGGGCAACTCCGACGCCGACGCCGGGAACGCCGGCGACCCGTATTCGTCGGGAACCAGCGCCGTACCCGACGACGTCTTCGAGCAGATGATGACGTTCATCGAAGGCGGCCTCGGCGTGCGCGACAACGGAATCGGCCGAACCCCGCGGAGCCACTCATGACCGCGTACGTCACCAGCACCGTCCCCGTCGACGGCGGCGACCTCACCGTCGGAATCTGGAACCCGGATGCTCAGGGCACCGCCGTCGTCGCCCTGCACGGCATCACCGCAAGCCACCTTGCCTGGCAGACCGTCGCAGAAAGGATGCCCGGGGTGCGGGTGATCGCGCCTGACCTCCGGGGTCGGGGCAGGAGCAACAAGCTGCCCGCGCCGTACGGCATGGACAGGCACGCCGACGACGTCGCCGCGATCGTCGACAGGTTCGGCCTCACCCGGCCGCTCGTCGCCGGTCATTCCATGGGGGCGTTCGTGGCCATGCAGGCGGTGCGACGGCATCCCGGCCGGATCGGCGGGGTGGTCCTCATCGACGGCGGGCTGCCGCTCGAGACCAGCGCCCAATCGCCCGCGGAGGCGATCGCCGTTCTCGGCCCCGCCGCCGAGCGGCTGTCGATGACTTTCCCCAGCAGGCAGGCCTACCTCGAGTTCTGGCGACGCCACCCGGCGTTCGCCGAGGACTGGACGCCGGCGACCGACGCGTACGTCGACTACGACCTCGACGGCACCGAACCCGAACTCCGCCCGGCCACCAAGGCCGAAGCCATGCTCGAGGACTCCCTCTGGCTCGCCGGTGACGACGCGTGGGTCTCCGACGTCAATGCCTGGGGCGCGCCGATTCCCTTCCTTGTCGCTCCCCGTGGGCTGATGAACGAGCCGGTAGGTTTGTACCCGCGAGAGGCCGTCACGACGTGGTCCTCGCTGCTGCCCGGACTATCGGTGATACCGGTGGAACACGTCAACCACTACACGATTCTCATGTCTGAGAAAGGTGCCGGCGCCGTTCGCACGGTGATCCTGGCAGAACAGAGCCGCATTTCGGCGGCGTACGCAGCAACGGAGGTGCAACAGTGACAATGGACAAAACAGTGGCGAGCGCGGCTGAAGCGGTGGCAGACATCGCCAGCGGGTCGTCGATCGCGGTCGGTGGTTTCGGGTTGTGCGGCAACCCCATGATTCTCATCCAGGCGCTGCTCGAGAAGGGCAGCGACGACCTCTCGATCGTCAGCAACAACTGCGGCGTCGACGACTGGGGACTCGGCGTGCTGCTGGCCAACCGCCGCATCCGAAAGATGACGTCGTCGTACGTCGGCGAGAACAAGGAATTCGAGCGCCAGTTCCTCTCCGGCGAGCTCGAGGTCGAGCTCACCCCGCAGGGAACGCTCGCCGAGAAGCTCCGGGCAGGAGGGGCGGGGATCGCCGCCTTCTTCACCCAGACCGGGGTGGGCACGCAGGTCGCGGAGGGCGGCCTGCCGCGTCGCTACGACGGCTCAGGCGGGGTCGCCATCGCGTCACCGCCCAAAGACGTGCGCAACTTTCCGGTGCGCGGCGAAGACAAACCGTTCGTTCTCGAAGAAGCCATTGCGACCGACTTCGCCCTGGTGCACGCCAAACGCGGTGACCGCCACGGCAACCTGGTCTTCGACAAGTCGGCCCGCAACTTCTCACCGCTGGCGGCGATGGCCGGCCGGATCTGCATCGCGCAGGTGGAAGAACTCGTCGAACCCGGTGAGATCGACCCCGACGCCGTTCACCTGCCCGGCGTCTTCGTGCACCGGGTCGTGCTCGTCGGAGAAGACATCGAGAAACGCATCGAACGTCGAACCGTTCGTTCAACGGAAGGCGACTGAGAACCATGGCACTCACCCGCAACGAAATGGCCGCGCGCGCGGCCCTCGAACTGGCTGACGGCTCCTACGTCAACCTCGGCATCGGCCTCCCAACCCTCGTCCCCAACTACGTGCCAGAGGGCGTCACCGTCACCCTCCAGTCCGAGAACGGCATCCTCGGGGTCGGCCCATACCCGACAGAGGATGCCGTCGACCCGGACCTCATCAACGCGGGCAAGGAGACCGTCACGACCCTCCCCGGCACGGCGTTCTTCGATTCGGCGCTGAGCTTCGCGATGATCCGCGGCGGCAAGATCGACGCGGCCATCCTCGGGGCCATGCAGGTCTCGGCATCCGGTGACCTCGCCAACTGGATGATCCCCGGCAAGGTCGTGAAGGGTCCGGGAGGGGCCATGGACCTCGTCCACGGTGCCGGCCGCGTGATCGTGCTGATGGAGCACGTCGCCCGTGACGGCTCAGCCAAGATCGTGAACGACTGCTCGCTCCCGCTGACCGGACGGGCGGTCGTGCACCGCATCATCACCGACCTTGCCGTCATCGACGTCACGCCCGACGGGCTCGTGCTCGTCGAACTCGCGCCGGGGGTGAGCGTCGACGAGGTCGTCGCCGCCACCGAGCCTCCACTTCGGGTCGCGCTCGGCGCCTGAAACCGACACGGACAAAGGAGTCCACCATGGCCACACTGCTCCCCGGCATCACGGCGAGAACCGTCGCAACACCGCGGCTAGCCGCGAACATCCTCGAACGCGAGACGCCGGGCAGCGGCCCGGTCGTGGTGTTCCTCCACGGCAACGTCTCGTCGAGCCTGTTCTGGCAGCCGCTCATGCTCGACCTGCCCGACACCGTCCGTCCGATCGCCATCGACCTGCGCGGTTTCGGCGACAGCGAGACGGCGCCGGTCGACGCCACCCGGGGTTTGGCCGACTTCAGCGATGACGTGCTCGGGGTGCTCGATGCCCTCGGCATCGAGCGGGCGCACTTCGTCGGCTGGAGCATGGGAGCAGGCGTCGTGCTCCAGCTGATGCTGGACCGGACGGATGTCGTCGCATCCGCCACCCTGACAGCTCCGGTCTCACCGTACGGATTCGGTGGGACGATACTCGACGGCTCGATCCTGTCGGCTGCCGCAGGCACCGGCGGGGGAGGAGCGAACCCCGAGTTTGTCGCCGCGCTCGCGGCCGGTGACATGACAGCGGACTCGCCGACCTCGCCCCGCCAGGTGTTCCGGGCGACCTACGTCGCTGCGGGCTACGAGACCGGGCTTGAGGACCTCTGGGTGGAGTCCATGCTGTCCACCAAGACGGGGGAACACAACTATCCGGGCAACGCGGCCGCCAACGACGCGTGGCCGGGATTCGGGCCCGGCGATCGCGGCGTGCTCAACACCATGACCCCGGACAACTTCAACGTGACGGCCGTCACGGAGCTGGAGAACAAACCGCCGATCCTCTGGATCCACGGCGACGCGGATGCCATCGTCAGCGACGCGTCGTTCTTCGACCTCAACATGCTCGGCGCGGTGGGGGCGATCCCGGGCTGGCCTGGGGCGGACGTGGCCCCGCCGCAGCCGATGGTGAGCCAGACGAGGGAAGTGCTGGATCGCTACCACGCCAACGGTGGCGCGGTCCGTGAGGTGCTGTTCGACGGCTGCGGACACTCGCCGCACCTTGAGCGCCCGGCGGAGTTCCGTGCGGCTCTGCTCGCTCATATCAGAGGGTGAGCCTTCGGCGGCCGCTCAGGAGGCCCGGCGTAGGATGATCGTGTGCCAGCAGTTAATTTGGGAATGCCCAAGGTCCCCGAGGTCCTCGCTCCGCGTCGCAAGACCCGACAGATCAAGGTAGGCAAGGTCCTCGTCGGCGGCGACGCCCAGATCAGCGTCCAGTCGATGACCACGACACCGACCCCGAACATCAACGCGACCCTCCAGCAGATCGCCGAGCTGACGGCATCCGGCTGCGACATCGTGCGTGTCGCCGTGCCGAGCCGCGACGACGCCGAGGCTCTGCCGATCATCGCGAAGAAGAGCCAGATCCCGGTCATCGCCGACATCCACTTCCAGCCGAATTACGTCTACGCGGCCATCGATGCCGGCTGTGCCGGCGTGCGGGTGAACCCCGGAAACATCCGCAAATTCGACGACCAGATCGCCGAGATCGCCCGCCGCGCCAAGGCCGCAGACGTATCGATCCGGATCGGTGTCAACGCCGGCTCGCTCGACCCGCGACTGCTGCAGAAGTACGGCAAGGCCACCCCCGAGGCGCTCGTGGAGAGCGCCGTCTGGGAGGCGAGCCTGTTCGAGGAGCACGACTTCCACGACTTCAAGATCTCGGTCAAGCACAACGACCCGATCGTCATGGTCAAGGCGTACCGCCTCCTCGCCGAACGGGGTGACTGGCCGCTGCACCTCGGCGTCACCGAAGCCGGCCCGTCATTCCAGGGCACCATCAAGAGCGCGACGGCGTTCGGCATCCTGCTCTCTGAGGGAATCGGCGACACCATCCGCGTCTCGCTCAGCGCCCCGCCCGCAGAAGAGATCAAGGTCGGCCTGCAGATCCTGCAGTCGTTGAACCTGCGTGAACGCAAACTCGAGATCGTCTCCTGCCCGAGCTGCGGCCGGGCGCAGGTCGACGTGTACAAGCTCGCCAACGACGTCACCGACGGCCTCGAGGGCATGACCGTTCCGCTTCGCGTCGCCGTGATGGGATGCGTCGTCAACGGGCCAGGCGAAGCCCGCGAAGCAGACCTCGGCGTCGCCAGCGGCAACGGGAAGGGCCAGATCTTCGTCAAGGGTGAGGTCATCAAGACGGTTCCCGAGTCCGAGATCGTTGCGACACTCATCGAGGAAGCGAACCGCCTCGCCGCTGAGATGCCAGCGAGCGAAACGTCGATCGGCGCCCCGGTGGTCAGCGTCAGCTGATCGTTCTTCTCATGGGACGGACTCAATAGACGGGTCGAGTCCTGACTAACCCGACCCGGAACCGAGACGCTGTGTCTCCCGCCGACACGGGGGGTTATGCGCAGTCAGGGAGTAACCGATGATGGGGCGTATGAACCTCAAAGTTCTCACGTCCGGCACACGAGGGACGTTCCGCATCACCACCGTCTCCGGGTCCGAGTATCTTCTCGTCAACGAAGAGGGCCAGCCAGTGACGCTCACCCGGATCCCGCACGAACGCCCGGACGCGGAACCGCTTCCCAAAGACCGCGAACCAGTGCCGGTGATCGACTTCGATACCGTCCGTGTCGGCGAGGAAGCGACCTTCCGCCTTCAACCAGAGAGCCGGAAGAGCAAGCCGGTGAGCAGGATCACAACAACCGTCGTCGAACTCGTCCACATCGAAGCGGCTGCCGGGCGGACCACCTGACACCGGTGCCTGGCTGACTCGGTGGATGACCGCGCAACACCTCGCGCTGCACGTCCGGCAACTTTGTGCTGCGAATTCCCGCGGGGCGTTCGGTCGAGGGGCAGGCGTCTGGTCGACTAAAATTCGGGGATGACGAATCCAGCTCCGATTGACGACGTCGCGATCGGTGGTGAGGCCATTCGACTCGGGCAGTTCCTGAAATTCGCAGGACTCCTCGACTCCGGTGGAAACGTGAAAGAGGCGATCATCGACGGTCTTGTGACCGTGAACGGCGAGGTTGACCGCCGACGCGGAAGGCAGCTGCAGCTCGGCGATATCGTCAGCTTCGATGGACGCAGGGTTCGCGTCTGCCCGTGAGGCTAGCGGCGCGGACAGAGACGGCGACCTCCAGGAGAAGAGTTGGTGATTCGTGGTCGAGTATCGCCAGAGCCTCGCCTCAGCGTCGCCTCTGATCCGCCCTGCGGGAACTCTTCGAGCCCTGCGCCCCCTGAATCGGTGCGACCTGCAGAACGCTCCGACCACCAATCCGTCCAGTCGCTGGAGAAGGACCTCTGCAGCTGGGTCACGGCACGGAGGGAAGACCGCGATTCGGGCACGAACCGATTGTGCGGAGCCGGCCCTCGGATTAATGTGAGCCCATGGTCCGAGCTCGACGGGCAGCGGTTTTCATAGCGGTCATGCTGCTTCTCGCGGGTTGCACCGCACCGCCGGCGTCCCCGGATGGGTCGACGCCTGCAACTCCGGTCCCGGAGCCAGTTCCGTCCGACTCGACGGTAGCTGGGGCGTCAGAATTCATCACGGTCGAACCCGACACGTATGGTCTCGCGCCGGTCGACCAGTCGACGGAACTGGTCGCGACCTGGGCTGAAGAATATTGCGAACTGGCAGGTCTTGCGCCGTGCACAGGAATTGAGGAGCGGGCGGTGCCTCTCTGTATTGAGAGTAGGGACTGCCACCCAGCTCTATTGGTGCCGTTCAACGAAGGGACGGCCGCATTCGTCTCGGGCGGGATCTTCGAGAAACCTCAGATTTTCGCTATATGGCGTCCAGAATCCCACCCCGATCTTGCAGAGTACGGCGGCGCTCAAAAACTCCTGCTGGCCTATCTGCTCACCGTGAACGTATGCCCGGACGTTCCCGATTCCATGCCTCGAGGAGCATCTTGCCCGCTCTAGCCAGAAACGGACAACCCGCCGCTGCTATCGCGGGACCTCAGTTGATGATCTCGCCCCGCTCGTCCGCGCGGAGCGCATCCAAGCGGTCTCTCCACGCCTGTAGCGCCTCGGGCGTCTGTCGCGTCCAATCGGTGACTTCGCCAATGACTCTCAGCGGGGAACTGCTGCGGTATGACCGGGTGGGGTTGCCGGGATACTTCTTGTCGGTCACGTTCGGGTCGTTCTCGAATACCCCCGTTGGCTCAACGGCGTAGACGCGCGGGGCTCCGTCCCCGGGAGCAAGCTCCGCAGCGAGTCCGGCACCGTCGGGAAGAGCGGTGAAGTAGATGTGGTTCATGGTGACTTCGGGACGATAGTTCGATCGGAAACCCGACGTGAGAAGATCTCCGACCCGGAGATCGGCTTTCGTGCCGTGAAAGAACGGCCCCTCGTCCAGCGCGTCGCTCACGGCGACAGTATATGAGATCCCATTCTGTCGGCGTTAAAATTCATCTCATGGGTGAAAAAGCGAGAAGCGTCGAAGAATATCTCGATGCGCTCGACCCCGCGTACCGAACAGAACTCGAACGGATCCGCGCGCTGGTGACAAAACTCGTTCCGGACACCGAAGAGACGATGAGTTACGGGATGCCGACCCTCAAATATAAGAACCGGGCACTGGTGTACTTCACCGCATCCAAAAAGCACATGAGCTTCTACCCCTCGTCATGGGCGATCGAGGAGCTGAAGGACCAGCTCAAGCCATATAAGACCACCGCACACGCGGTCCAGTTCACGCTGGGCAAGACCCTGCCCAGCCGCCTGATCGAAGACCTTGTTCGCGTGCATGTGCGCGAGATCGACGCCAACAGGCAATGAGCCAAACCCCTCGACGGGAATTTCTCGCTCAGGTCGACAGCGGACTGACGTGGTGCCGGCTGCCACCGCAGCTGCCACTGCTGCGGCAGTCGATATCCGCCTCACGGGGGAGGTGAGCCGCAGCCGACGCGCCTACCATCTGTTGTATGACCAGCATGGCTTTCAAGCCCGGAGACGACGTCTTCACTACGAACGTACGCGGCACAATCGTCGATGTTCGCGCTACCCCTTCTGGCAAGTGGGTCTTCGGAGTCGAGGACGCCAACGGCGCGGTGAGCTACTTCACCAGCAAGGCTCTCCGGCTCGCGCGGGACTAAGGGTCGATCCGTCGTCCCACCGTTACCAGGCAGATCATGACCTCAGCCAGCCCAATTCCATGATCATTGACCCTCGTCAGTCAGGTTGGTGCGCGGAAGCGGGGCCTGATCTCACACCTGTCATCCATCCGACGCGGACGTACTGAGGCGGGGGAGGGACGGAGGCAGACGTGACTGAGCCCGCCGCTTGCGCGCCGGGCTCAGTCAGGTCCAGGTCAGTAGTTGAGGCAGGTGAGGAAGTTGAAGCTGTCGCGTGCGAACTCGGCGGAGGCCGGAGCGCTATCGCGCTCGATGACGTAGTACTTCACCTTTCCTTGGGCGGCCTCCAGGATGGGGGCCCAGTCGATGTCGCCTTCGCCCACGTCGGTCAGCAAGCCGAAGCTCTCGAAGCCCAAGGTGTCAGGGGGCAGCGAGCCGTCCTTGATGTGCAGCAGTTCGATGCGATCACCGTATCGCTCGAGGAGGTCGACGACATCGACCTCGGCATCGCTTGCCCAGAACACGTCCACCTCGAAAGTGACGAAACGCGGGTCTGTGTTCTCGGCGATGACCTCCCATACTGGCTTCGTCTCGCCCGTCGCCGGGTCCGTCACGACCGTGGTGAACTCGAACCAGTGGCTGTGGGCGAGGATCTGGCCGGCCCCGCCTCTTACCGACTCCTCGCCAAGGCGGTTCAAAAGGGCAGCGCCGTCGAGGGCCTGCTGATAGGTGGTGGTGCCGTCGAAAATCCCAGCCACGGGAAACACTGCGGCCCCGGTATAGTCCTGGCCGATCGTCTCGGCGTAGTCGATGGCGGCCGGAAACGCCGCCTCGTTGGTGTAGTCGTGCGCGGAGGAGGCTTTGAGATGGTACTTCTTGAGAAGCGCTCGGAATTCTTCCGCTGAGAGCCCCTCGTATGCGCCTCCGTACAGCTCAACGTTCTTGTAGCCGATCGCCGCGAGCTCGGCAAGCACGGCCTCGATCCCGATCTCCTCCTGCCAACTCTGGTAGCTGTACAACTGGAAGGAGATCTTGCTGACAGGAACGGAGCGGCCGGCACAGTCTGCGGCCGCGGACGCTTTGTCGCCCGAGGGCGCCGCGACTGCGGGGGCGGAAGACAGGGCGCCGAACGCGGTAAGGAGAACTGCGGCGCCTAACGCGAGGTTTCGGCGGGCATGGCGGGGGTAAGCGGACATCGGATCGACCTGCTTTCTCTGACGACATTGTCGGATGGTGGATGCTGCCTTAAGGACACGAGGCGCCGCGCGCGAACTGAAATCAAACGTTCGAGCCCCACCAGGGTGCTCCACGTGCTCACGACGCTTGGAGCAACGCCTGCTGCCCCGTGCGTCCTCGAATATCACACGACGGTAACGGCTACTTGTGCCGCGCGTCAAGCAAAAGTCGTCCGCCATCCGCCATCTTCAGCGCATCGCCGGGCAAAAGTGTCACACCGAGAATCCGCCGTCGCTCTTGACAAGCTGTCCTGAAATCCAGCGGCCCTTCTCTGAAACGAGAAAGCCGACGACCCCCGCGACGTCTGCCGGGGTACCGAGCCGCCCGGTGGGTTGCTGGGCGGTTCCCGAGGCCCGGATCTCGTCTGTCATCCATCCGGTGTCGACGGGCCCGGGGTTGAGGGCGTTCGACGAGATACCCAGGTGCCCGAGTTCACGGGCTGCCGCGATCACGATCCGGTCGAGTGCGCCTTTGCTCGCGCCGTAGGGCAGGTTGTCCACGACATGGTCACTGGTCAGGGCAACGATCGACCCCCCGCCGGCCGGAATCTGTCGTGCGAAGGCGGCGATGAGGAGCCAGGCCGCACGAGTGTTCACCGCGAAGTGTCGATCGAAGCTCTCGATCGACGTGGTGAGGATGCTCGAATCCACCGATTCGGAATGGGAAAGCACCAGGGCAGAGACGGCGCCGAGTTCGGCGTTCGCGCGCTCGACAAGGAGGGTCGCCCCGGCGGGGTCTTCGAGGTCTGCCTCCACCGCGAGCACCCGTCGGCCGGTCGCTGCGATCTCGTCCGCGATAGCGGCCGGATCAGTCGCAGAACCTCCGAGCGACATCCGTTCTTCGTATGGTGACCAGTAGCTGAACGCGATGTCCCAGCCATCCTCAGCCAGTTGGAGGGCGATCGCTCGACCAATACCGTTCTTTCGCCCTACTCCCGTGATGCAGGCAACGCGTGAAGTCATCTCCCCACTATGTCAGGGCCGCATTCACTGGTGATGCTCGAACAAAAAACCCTTGAGCTTCGAACCACGCGAGCGCACGCTGAAGAAAGACGCTCCGCTCACCGACACTCCGTGGCATGAAAAGAAGGGATCGAGGGCAGATCATTTTTCCCGATTCGACCAACTACTACGCAACGCCTGAGCTCGCAGCTGCATACGACGAGGACAGTGCCGGACGAAGGGACCTGTCCTTCTATGTCGGGTTGGCGCGCGAGCTTGGTGCCTCGCGGGTCGCTGATATCGGGGCAGGCACAGGGTTGCTGTGCAGCCTCCTGGCGGGTGAAGGCTACGACGTTTTCGGAGTGGAACCAGAACCGACGATGCTCTCGCTGGCCGCCTCCCAGAAGAACGCTGCCTCCGTATCCTGGCTCCACGGAACCGCCGAGAAGCTTCCCACACACTGTGCTGACCTCGTCCTCATGACTGGACACGTCGCACAGTATTTTCTCGACGATGTGTCCTGGGCAGAGGTGGTCGCTCATGCCCAACGTGCTCTGACGCCCGGTGGTCGCGTCGCATTTGAGATTCGGAACCCGGCGGTTGAGGCGTGGAGAGAGTGGGAGACCGGGGCCAGCCGGGTTACCAGTCGCGGTCACGTTCGCACCGAAGCCACGCGCGAGGGCGATCTGGTCACCCACATCGACCACTGGACTCAGGGCTCCCGGGAATGGACCACAACCGAGACCCTCCGTTTCCCCTCGTGGAGGGATGTCATGAGGGGATTGGAAGCGGCGGGGCTATCGCTTGAACGGACGTGGGGCGACTGGGATCGCAGCCCCGTGAACGATACGTCGCCGGAGTGGATTTTTCTCGCCCGATCGAGAGACATCGACCGCGCGAGGTCGACGACGAGGGAGTCTGTGAAAATCGAACCGAAAACGTCGACTGCTCTGCACCAAGCCGTCTCCCACGCCCTGCACCGCGACGTGACCGCGCTGTCGGATGTTCGGCGAGAGCCACTCGAGTACGACGCGTTCCTCGCCCATCGAGCGGTGAGCCGCTTGCGCGGACTCGCGACCGTCGACGGCGAGCACATTCCGTGGTCCCTGATCGAAAAGCGCACCGAAGGACCGGCACTGGCCTCCCCGTACCTGCGCGGCAACGGCGAGCGTGAGTACGACGCCTACGTATCCGGGATGCTCGACGACATCGCGCCCCGCCTCCGCGCCCCACACGCCCACGGCACCCTCGTCGAGCCCGACGGCGGGATCACCCTCTGGCTCGAGGAGATCCACCACCAGGGTCAACGGCCTCTGGACGCGCGCAGCATCGTCGCTGCCGCACATGACGTGGGCGGCCTGGGCGGTCGGTGGGCGGGCCGGGAACGGGGGGAGCCCTGGTTCTTCACCGAATGGATCGACCGACACGGCCAGCCCGAAGCAGTGGAGCAGGGCTTGGCCACAGTGCGCCGCGCACACCCCCACGCGCTCGCTCGGCTCGGCGATCGGCTGCCCCGGATCGAGCAGCTGATCCTCGCGCAGCCGCGGGTCCGCGACGTTCTCGAATCGCTGCCGCACACCCTCTGCCATCACGATGCCGTCGGAGCGAACGTCTTTTCCACCGCGACAGGGACCGTGCTTGTCGACTGGGAGTCCATTGGGCCCGGCCCGGTGGGGGCAGACCTCGCCTCGCTTCTGTTCTCCTCCGTCCGTCGCGGTGATGCCTCCGCGAATGTCGTTGTGCCGCTCGTCGACGAGGCACTGCACGGATACATCCAAGGTCTCCGGGCAGAAGGAGCGAGGATCGAGCCCGCGGATGTGCGCCGTGGGTTCGACGCTGCGGTGGCGCTGCGGTGGAAGCTCGCCGTCGACGTCGTCACCGGCCTGGAGAGCGGGGAGGCGCCGAGACGCGGAAGCCAGCCGAATGAGCCGGCCTCGGAGGCGGAGCGAGAACTGATCCAGCTCATCGACCTGCTGCTGGCATCCGCTGGTCGCGTGCTCGACTGACACCCACGCACGTTCGCTCGCGCGTTCAGGATGCGCAAACGGCTCGCTGGGGGCCGGGAGGGTCGTTCGCTCGCTCAAGGGTGACCTTTCGGGACCGATCGGAGCGCCGAGTTGACGCGTTACGTCGTCCGGGATGCCGCGCAGCAGCATCCCGTGGCGACTCGGTTTCCCCGGCAGCATTTCGTGGCGAATCGAGACGCCGACCAGCGATTCAGGGGCGCCGAAATCACGCCGCGGATTCCCAGCCGGGCGCGGGATTTCGTCTAATAGACTGACCGAATCGTGGGCGGCGCCGAGGCTCCCCACGCGACTCATGGGGAGATGCCCGCGGTGACCCTGACAGCAGAACCCAGCACGCCGCTGCAGCCGGCCGAGCTCGCGCGTGCACACGACATCCTCACCACCATCGTGCGGGCATACGGTGCGAAGGTCGTCGGGCAGTCGAGCTTGCGCACAAGCCTCCTCGTCGCCCTGATGACCGGTGGGCATGTGCTGCTGGAGAGCGTGCCTGGCCTCGCCAAGACCACGGCGGCCGAGGCGATCGCCGACGCCGTCCACGCCCGATTCAAGCGGATCCAGTGCACGCCCGACCTGCTGCCGTCAGACATCATCGGTACCCAGATCTACGACCCGGCGACCGGGCGCTTCGACACCCAGCTCGGTCCTGTGCACGCGAACTTCGTGCTGCTCGACGAGATCAACCGGTCGAGCGCGAAAACCCAATCGGCCATGCTCGAAGCAATGCAGGAGCGGCAGACGTCGATCGGTGGCGTGAACTATCCGCTCCCGCATCCGTTCCTTGTGCTGGCCACGCAGAACCCGATCGAGCAGGAAGGCACGTACCACCTGCCCGAGGCCCAGCTCGACAGGTTCCTGATCAAGGAGAATCTGGGCTACCCGAGCCTGACCGAAGAAGCGGAGATCGTTCGACGGGTGAACTCCGGGATCTATGACGACAACGCCCCCGAGCTGCCGTCCGCTGCCATTCACGATGTGCTGTTCCTCCAGCAGCTCGTCCGGCGCGTCTACCTGGATCCGTCGATCCTCAACTACATCGTGCAGGCCGTCTTCGTCTCACGGAACGCCTCGCAGTACCTCTCGGCCGACCTCGCCGGGTACATCCAGTACGGGGCGAGCCCGCGGGCATCGATCGCCTTCAGCGCGGTCGCCCGCGCGTTGGCGTTGCTCAACGGCCGCGACCATGTGATCCCGGAGGACGTCAAGTTCTTCCGCCACCAGGTGCTCCGACACCGACTGATCCTCGGGTTCGAAG
Organism: Mycetocola sp. 2940; assembly: GCF_040548835.1. Lineage (NCBI taxonomy): Bacteria > Bacillati > Actinomycetota > Actinomycetes > Micrococcales > Microbacteriaceae > Mycetocola > Mycetocola sp. 2940. The sequence continues at coordinate 37,153 of NZ_JBEPSK010000010.1, read as the reverse complement.
CGGCTGCAGACAACGTCGAACCCGAAACCATCATCGACGCGATCTTCGCGGCGATCTCCGTCCCCTAGGACACTCCGTGGACGAGCTGCTCCACCGCGTCAGAACACGACTGGCCATCCGTGCCCACCGCAAAGTGCGCGGGATGCTCGACGGTGAATACGTCTCGCTCTTCCACGGCAAGAGCCTCGACTTCGACGACCTCCGCGCCTACACCCCCGGCGACGACGTCAAGGACATCGACTGGAAAGCCACCGCACGGGTCGGTTCACCGCTGACGAAGCGGTACATCGCCACGAGAAAGCAGGCGGTGCTCCTCGTCGTCGACACCGGGCGGGACTTCGCCGCGATCGCGGAGGGTGGGATGCCCAAACGCGACATCGCGGTCCTCGCCGCAGGAGTGATCGGATACCTCGCCGTCCGCCACGGCGACCACGTCGGCCTCGTGGCCGGCGACGCAGACACCACGGAGTACGTCCCGCTCCGCGGAACGGAGTCGCACCTGGAGAGGCTGCTCCGGGTGATCCACGCACGCACGAGCCTGAGCGCCGGACCCAGCAGCCTGATGGCCCAGCTCGAGTACGTGCGGCGCACCTTCCGCCGCCGGATGCTCCTCATCGTGCTCGCCGACGACGGCGCGATCGCCGCCGGTCGCGAGGAGGAGCTGCGCCTGGTCCGGCGGCTGCACGCCCAGCATGAGATCCTCTGGATCACCATCGGCGACGCCGATCCCACCCTCGCCGACTACGCCGACCGCAACATGATCGACGTCGCCGACGGCCGGGAGCTTCCGCCGTTCCTGCGCAGGGACAGCGCCCTCCGCGCGGACTTCGCGACCGCCGTGGCGACCCGCACCGCGGCATCCGCAGAGCTGCTCGACCGGATCGGGATCTCCAGCCGCCGCATCACGAGCGACGACGACGTCGTGCCCGGCCTGTTCCGCCTGCTGGAGGTGCACAACCATGCCCGGCGTTGACAGCTTCTACCCGCCGACGATGTACGCGCCGATCTGGGCGATTTTGGGCGGCGTGCTCCTGGCGCTGGTCGTGGCCTGGTACCTCTTCGTCTGGTGGTGGTCGAAACGCAAACACCGGATGCCGGAGGCGCCCGCCGGTGCCAATCCGGTCCTCGACGCGTCGCGGTTGAAGAACAAGTACTACGACCTCATCGAGGAGGTGGAGGAGGCCTGGCGCGCCGAAGAACTGAGCACGAGGGCAGCCCACCAGAAACTGGGCACGCTGGTGCGGTTCTTCGTCTTCGAGTCCAGCGGCTTCAAGGCCCAGGTCATGACCCTCGACGACCTCAACCAGGCGAACCTCCGCTCGGTCGCGGACGCCGTCGAACAGTATTACCCGGCCGAGTTCGCGGCCGTCGAACAGGGTGACCTGCCCTACTCAGCCGATGTCGCCCGTGAGCTGGTGGGCACGTGGAACTGATCTACTGGTGGCTGCCGCTCGTCTGGCTGGTCGCGACCGCCGGTGTCATCGGCCTCGCGCTGTGGCTCCGCGCGCGACGGCGAGCCCGCACCCTTCCCGACGCCGTGCCCGTCGCGCACTCCGACCGGCTCACCGAACTCCCGGCATACCGCGCCGCGCTCGCCCGGTACCGTGCCGTCCTGTACGGCGCCGTCGTCGTGCTCTCCGTCGTGCTGATCGCTGCCGTGGTGATGAGTTCCCGCCTGGTCAGCATCAGCAGCTACCAGCCGGAGATGCGCAACCGCGACATCGTGCTCTGCCTCGACGTCTCGGGCTCGATGATCGACTACGACGCCGCGATCGTGCGGACCTTCCGTGAACTGGTCGACGAATTCGACGGCGAACGCATCGGGCTGGTGCTCTTCAACGCCTCCGCGGTCACCTACTTCCCGCTGACCAACGACTACCGGTTCGTGCGCGAGCAACTCGATCACCTGGAGACCGACCTGTCGTCGCCGCTCTCCGACTACGAATTCATCAACGGCACCCTCCTCGGCGAAGGCTCGTCGCTCATCGGAGACGGTCTCGGCTCCTGCGTCATGCGCTTCGACGATCTGCAGCAGGAACGGTCGCGTTCGATCGTGCTCGCCACCGACAACTATGTCGCCGGTGATCCAATCCTGACCCTGCCAGAAGCGGGTGATTTCGCGACCGAGAACAACGTTCGGGTCTACGGCATCAACCCCGGCGATGTGGAAAGCAAGGACTACATCGCCGAGTTCGCCGACGAAATGAAATCGGTCGTGCTCGGCACAGACGGCGGTTACTTCGCCCTCGCCGATCCGTCGGCGATCCCGTCGATCGTCGACGGGATCGAAGCGCAGCAGACCACAAGGCTGACCGGGGAGCCCATCCTGGTGCGCACCGACGAGCCCACCTTGCCCTTCCTGCTCAGCGTTCTCGGCACCGCGTTGATCATGTATTTCGGTTGGAGGCTCAAGCGATGACGTTCTCACCGCTCCTCCCGGTCGGGATGCTCGTGGTCGTCCTGGGCGCGCTCGCCGCGTTCGCGATCGTGCAGTTCGCGAAGGCACCGAGAAGGCCGGGCTCCTGGCACTGGTTGATCCGGCTGGGCATGGTTCTCCTTCTGTTCGGACTCGCGCTCCGCCCCGGCCTGCCCACGAACCTCCGGCCGCCCACCGCCTCCGGCAACGTCGACGTCTACTTCGTCGTCGACACGACGAGCAGCATGGCCGCCGAAGACTACGGCCCCGCAGGCGACCCCCGCCTCGTCGGGGTGCGCGCCGACATCGAGGCCATCGCCGAGGAGCTCGTGGGCGCCCGGTTCTCGCTGATCACCTTCGACGCCGAGACGGTGCAGCGGATGCCGCTGACCTCGGACACGTCCGCCCTCGTCTCGGGCGCGAAGGCGTTGAACCAGGAGGTGACGGCGTACTCCGGGGGCAGCAGCATTTCTGCCCCGGCCGGGTTCCTCGCTGAGCGGCTGGCCGGAGACGCCGAACAGTTCCCCGACCGCGTCCGCGTGCTGTACTACCTCGGTGACGGCGAACAGACCGTCGCCGAAGTCCCGGCCTCTTTCGAACCCGTCGGAACGTTCGTCGACGAAGGAGCGGTGCTCGGCTACGGCACGGAGGCCGGTGGTCGCATGAAGCAGTTCAACGGGTACGACGACGGGGGAGAGGACCGGCCGTACATCACCTGGTTCAGCGACTCAGGTGAACAGGAGGCGGTGTCCCGGATCGATGAGGCGGCGCTGGGCTCCATCGCCGCGCAACTCGGTGTCGACTACCTGCACAGGACCGTGGGCGAACCCATCGACGAAGCCGTCGTCGGCATAACCGTGACCAACGTCAGCGCCGAGAGCCGGCCGGTCGTCGACACCCCTGAGTTCTACTGGATCTTCGCCATCGGGTTCGGGATGCTGGCACTCATCGAAATCGGCAGCCTCGCGGTTGCCCTCCGCGACCTGCGCCGGCTGGAAGGGGCGCGAGATGCTGGTTAAGTCGACGGCCTCCGTGAAGCGGACCCGGTGGAGGATGTTCCTGTTCTCCCTCCCTCTCGTGCTCCTCGCCCTGTTCGCGGCCTGGAAGCTGTTCAGCATGCCGCTTCTCGCGCAGCGGAGCATCGACGCGTACGAGAAAGGGAATTTCGAACGGAGCGTCGAGGTCTCCGATTCGCTGATGTTCCTCAACATCGCTGAGGACTGGATTCCGTACTTCAACCGGGGCACAGCCCATGCCGCCGCCCAGTCCTACTCACACGCCACCGATGACCTCGCCCAGGCGCTCGAGAGGGCGCCGGACGATCGCCGCTGCGACGTGCGGGTGAACCTCGCCCTCGCCTGGGAGCGGCAGGGCGACTCCTACTTCGAGGCCGGTTTTTTCGCCGGGGCGACGCAGCTCTACGAAACAGCGAAGGCGGTGCTCGACGCCGGGGCAGACGAGGGTTGCTTCGTGCAACAGCCGCCGGAGGAGGAGCAACAGCCGCAGCCTGACGACTCGCAGCCGCCGCAGCCCGACGGCGAAACCAGTGAGCGTCTGCAGGAGGCCGACGAACGGGTCACGGAGAAACTGCGCCAGAGCGAACAGCAGGAGGGCGAGCAGCAACCGGATGCCGGCCCTGGCGAGCCCGAGGAAGAGAACAGCGACGGGGGAGGCGGCAAGGTCGACCAGCTGAAGGAGCGCAGCGACGAAGCCGAACAGGAGAAGCAGAACCAGGACTCCACCCAGCGCGGACAGGACGGTGGCGGGAACTACGTCGAGAAGCCGTGGTGAGCGTGACGCGGCGGGGGAGGCCTCTTGCCGGCGATAGCATGGACGAATGGTTACGCGCCTCACAAACTTTTTTCTGAAGACCCTCCGTGAAGACCCCGCAGACGCCGAGGTGATCAGCCACCGCCTCCTCGTGCGGGCCGGATACATCCGGCGGCAGGCGCCCGGCATCTTCGCCTGGCTGCCGCTCGGCCTTCGGGTGAAGAGCAAGATCGAGCGCATCGTCCACGAGGAGATGACCCGAGCCGGTGCCCATGAGGTCCACTTCCCGGCCCTGCTGCCGCGCGAGCCTTACGAGATCACCGGCCGGTGGGACGAGTACGGCGACGGGCTGTTCCGGCTGAAGGACCGCAAGGGCAGCGACATGCTTCTCGCGCCGACCCACGAGGAGGCCTTCGCTCTCCTGGTCAAGGACCTGTACTCCTCGTACAAGGAACTTCCCCTGTCGATCTACCAGATCCAGGACAAGTACCGCGACGAAGCGCGGCCGCGGGCCGGCCTGCTGCGCGGCCGCGAATTCACCATGAAGGATGCCTACTCTTTCGACCACACAGATGCCGGCCTCGAGCTCAGCTACCAGGCGCAGCGCGACGCCTACGAGCGCATCTTCACCCGTCTCGGACTCGAGTACGTCATCGTCGCGGCCGACGCCGGGGCGATGGGCGGCTCGAAGAGCGAAGAGTTCCTGCACCCGACAGCGGTCGGCGAAGACACCTTCGTGCGCTCCGCCGGGGGGTACGCGGCCAACGTCGAAGCCTGGACCACCGAAGCGCCCCCGGCGATCCCGATCGACGGGCAGGCGGATGCGCGCGTGCTGGACACCCCGGACACTCCCACCATCCAGACCCTTGTCGACCTCGCCAATGCCGAGCACCCGCGGGAGGACGGCGTCGCCTGGACGGCCGCCGACACTCTCAAGAACGTGGTCCTCTCGGTGAAGGCGCTGGACGGAACCCGGGAACTGGTCATCATCGGACTTCCCGGCGACCGCGACGTCGACCTCAAGCGCGCTGAGGTCGCTTTCGCCCCCGGCGAGATCGAAGCGGCGACCGAGGCCGACTTCGCCAAGCACCCCGGACTGGTCAAGGGTTACATCGGGCCGTGGGGCAGCGACGGAGCCGTGCTCGGCGAGAAGTCTGCCACCGGCATCCGTTATCTCCTCGACCCCCGCGTCGTCGACGGCACGAGCTGGATCACGGGCGCCAACGCTGACGGCAAGCACGTCTTCGGGCTCGTTGCCGGCCGCGACTTCGTCGGGGACGGAATCGCTGAGGTCGCCGAGGTCCGTGCAGGAGACCCTGCGCCCGACGGTTCCGGCCCGGTGGAACTCGCGCGCGGCATGGAGATCGGGCACGTGTTCCAGCTCGGCCGCAAGTACGCGGAGGCGCTCGGCCTCAAGGTTCTCAATGAGAACGGCAAGCTCGTGACGGTGACGATGGGCTCGTACGGAATCGGGATCACCCGGGTGCTCGCGATCATCGCCGAATTGAACAACGACGAGAACGGCCTGATCTGGCCTGAGACAGTCGCCCCGTTCGACGTGCATGTGGTGGCCACCGGCCGCGACGCGGCGGTATTCGAAGCGGCCGAGTCCGTCGTCGCCGACCTGGAGGCATCCGGGTTCGATGTGCTGTTCGACGACCGCCCGAAGGTGTCGCCCGGCGTGAAGTTCAGCGACGCCGAACTGCTCGGCATTCCGAAGATCGTCATCGCCGGCCGCGGAGTCGCCGAGGGACTGGTCGAGCTCTGGGACCGCCGCACGGGCGAGCGCACCCCGGTGCCGATCGCCGAGGCGGCCGCTGCGCTGAAGGGCTGACCCGGTCGCTCCCCGAAACGATCATCCCGCCGTGCTCGGACAAAAGCGGTGGAAAGTCCTCGCGCAGTTCAGCCGGTTCTGCCCGAGCAGGGGTGCCAACAGCCGTCTGTGTCCGAGCAGACGGGCTTGGGGCGGTCATCGCGGGCGCGGAGGCGCCCGCAGTGGTGACGGATGCCGACAGGGTCGGGTAAGTTAGAAGATCGATCCGCCAGTGCAGAAGTGGCGGTGGCAGCTGAATAGAGGGGTACCCCGGTGGACATCGATCTCAACGTACTGAAGATGATGGAGCGGGAAAAAGAGATCCCATTCGATGAGCTCGTCGAGATCATCGAACAGGCGATTCGCACCGCGTATGTGAAGAGCCAGACCGAACCCGGTGAGGCCGAACCCGAGGTCCGCGTCGAACTCAACCGCAAGACCGGCCACGTCGCCGTTCTCGTGCCCGAACTCGACGACGAGGGCGTTGTGATCGGCGAAGCCGAATCGACCCCGGAGGACTTCGGCCGGATCGCCGCCTTCGCGGCGAAGCAGGTCATCAACCAGCGACTCCGCGACCTCGCCGACGACGCGATCCTGGGCGAGTTCAAGGGACGCGAAGGCGACATCGTCGCGGGCGTCGTGCAACAGGGACCCAACCCGCGCATGGTGCACATCGACCTCGGCACCATCGAGGGAATCATGCCCCCTGAGGAGCAGGTGCCGGGCGAGGAGTACCGCCACGGCGCGCGCATCCGCGTCTACGTCACGAGCGTGTCGAAGGGCATGAAGGGCCCGCAGATCACCCTGTCGCGCACCCACCCGTCGCTCGTCCGCAAGCTGTTCGCCCTCGAGGTTCCCGAGATCGCCTCCGGCGTCGTCGAGATCGTCTCGCTCGCCCGCGAAGCCGGCCACCGCACCAAGATCGCCGTGCGCGCCAACGACCCGAGCGTCAACGCCAAGGGCGCCTGCATCGGCGAACTCGGCCGCCGCGTGCGCGCCGTGACCGAGGAGCTCGGCAACGAGAAGATCGACATCGTCGATTACTCGCCGAACCTCGCCACGTTCGTCGCCAACGCGCTGTCGCCCGCGAAGGTCACCAGCTCGTTCATCCTCGACGAGTCGACGAAGGCCGTGCGGGCGCTCGTCCCCGACTACCAGCTCTCACTGGCGATCGGCAAGGAAGGGCAGAACGCCCGCCTCGCCGCGAAGCTCACCGGCGCGAAGATCGACATCCAGCCGGACAGCATCCTCGAAGACGACTAAGACTTCGGAACGTGCCGATTTGAGGGGATGCTAGGATGGAACCTGTTAGAACGTGCGTCGGATGCCGAACGCGCGCCGACAGGTCCTCCCTGCTGAGGGTCGTGGTCCGGGATTTCGAGCTTGTGGCGGACACCGCCGCAGTTTTACCCGGTCGAGGTGCGTGGCTGCATCCGCAAATCCAGTGTTACCAACTCGCAGTGAAGCGGCGGGCCTTCGGGCGTGCCCTTCGCAACAGCGGGAAGCTCGACACGGCAGCACTAGAAAATTCAGTACGAGAGAACAGGCTGAACGGCTAATGGACAACTAATGAGCGGCTCGAAATGAGACCCGTCCGTAATTAACGGTCCGCCCTGTCTGGGTGGACCCAGACAGGAGAATAGTGGCTGGAAAACCACGCGTACACGAGATCGCTTCTGAGCTCGGTGTCGACAGCAAGGTAGCCCTTGCAAAGCTGAAGGAATTGGGCGAGTTCGTCAAGTCGCCCTCTTCGACCATTGAACCCCCGGTGGCACGGAAGCTTCGTGCTGCCCTCCAGGCAGACGGCGCCAAGCCCGCTGCGGATGCCCCGGCGGCACCGGCGACGAAGTCGCCCGCGAAGCCCGGCTCACGCCCGGCCCCTGCACCCGCTCCCGCCCCGGCGCCCGCTCCTGCACCCGCTCCGGCGGCACAGGCTGCTCCGGTCGCTGAGACACCTGCGGCACCTGTCGCAGAGGCCCCCGCTGCACCTGCGCCCGCCGTAGAGCCAGCAGCACCGGCTGCTGCCGCACCCGCTGCCCCGGCAGCGGACACCGGCTCAGCAGACAAGCCAGCCAGCCCGGGCGGACCCCGCCCGGGAGCGCCGCGCCCCGGGAACAACCCGTTCGCCAGCGCCCAGGGCATGGGACACCGCCCGACCGGCACCCCGCGCCCCGGCAACAACCCGTTCGCCAGTGCACAGGGCATGGGCCAGCGCCCGGCGGCAACGCCGAGCCCGAGCAACATCCCGCGTCCGCAGGCACCCCGCCCCGGCGCTCCTCGCCCCGGCGCGCCCCGCCCGGGCGGACCCGGCCAGCGTCCAGGCGGCGCAGGCGGCTTCCAGCGCCCCGGTGGCGCAGGTCGTCCGGCCGGCGCAGGCGGCTTCCAGCGTCCGGGTGCCCCGGCAGCCGGTGGCTTCCAGCGTCCAGGCGGCGCACCGGCAGGCGCACCGGGCTCGAACTTCGGCCCGAACCGCCCCGCAGGCGGCGGCGGTCGTGGTCGTGGCCCCGGTGGCGGAACAGCCGGCGCGTTCGGTCGCGGTGGCGGCAAGAGCAAGTCACGCAAGTCGAAGCGGGCCAAGAGGCAGGAATTCGAGCTCAGGGAAGCTCCGTCGCTTGGCGGCGTGAGTGTTCCCCGCGGTGACGGAACGACGATCGTCCGTCTCCGTCGTGGAGCCTCCATCTCGGACTTCGCCGACAAAATCGACGCCAGCCCCGGAAACCTCGTCACCGTGCTGTTCCACCTCGGTGAAATGGCGACGGCGACGGAGTCCCTCGACGAGGCGACCTTCGGTATCCTCGGTGAAGAACTCGGTTACCGGATCCTCATCGTCTCTCCTGAGGAGGAGGACCGCGAGCTTCTCGAAGGCTTCTCGATCGACCTCGACCAAGAGCTCGAAGACGAAACGGACGAGGACCTCGAGATCCGTCCGCCCGTCGTCACGGTCATGGGTCACGTCGACCACGGTAAGACCCGACTGCTCGACGCCATCCGGAACGCCAACGTCGTCGCCGGCGAGGCCGGTGGCATCACCCAGCACATCGGTGCGTACCAGGTCGTTGCCGAGCACGAAGGCATCGAACGCCCCATCACCTTCATCGACACCCCGGGCCACGAGGCGTTCACCGCCATGCGTGCCCGTGGTGCGCAGGTCACCGACATCGCGATCCTCGTGGTCGCGGCCGACGACGGCATCATGCCCCAGACGATCGAGGCGCTCAACCACGCACAGGCAGCCAACGTGCCGATCGTGGTCGCGGTGAACAAGATCGACAAGGACACCGCCAACCCGCAGAAAGTGCGCCAGCAGCTCACCGAATACGGCCTCGTCGCCGAAGAGTACGGCGGAGACGTCATGTTCGTCGACGTGTCGGCTCGCAACAACATCAACATCAAGGAACTCCTTGACGCTGTGCTGTTGACGGCGGATGCCGGACTCGACATGCGCGCCAACCCGAACAAGGACGCCCGCGGTGTCGCGATCGAAGCGAAGCTCGACAAGGGTCGCGGTGCGGTTGCAACCGTGCTGATCCAGTCGGGAACGCTGAAGGTCGGAGACCCGATCGTCGCCGGTACGGCTTACGGCCGTGTTCGTGCGATGGCCGACGAGAACGGCGACGCGGTTGAATTCGCGACCCCGTCACGTCCGGTCCAGGTCCAGGGCCTCTCGTCGGTGCCTCGCGCCGGTGACACCTTCCTCGTCACGGACGATGACCGCACCGCCCGTCAGATCGCTGAGAAGCGTGAAGCAGCGGAGCGCAACGCCCAGCTGGCGAAGTCCCGCAAGCGCATCAGCCTTGAGGACTTCACCCGCGCACTCGAAGAGGGCAAGGTCGAGTCGCTCAACCTCATCATCAAGGGTGACGTCTCCGGTGCCGTTGAGGCACTCGAGGAGTCGCTGCTCAAGATCGAGATCGACGACAGCGTGCAGCTGCGCATCATCCACCGCGGTGTCGGTGCGATCACGGAGTCGGACGTCAACCTGGCGACCATCGACAACGCGATCATCATCGGCTTCAACGTGCGCCCCGACCCGAAGGCTCGGGAACGTGCGGCACGCGAAGGCGTCGACATCCGGTTCTACTCGGTCATCTACAACGCCATCGACGATGTGGAAGCAAGCCTCACCGGCATGCTCAAGCCTGAGTACGAAGAGATCCAGTCCGGTGTCGCCGAGATCCGCGAGGTGTTCCGTTCCTCGAAGTTCGGCAACATCGCCGGTGTCATCGTGCGCTCCGGAACGATCACCAGGAACGCCCGGGCGCGGGTCATCCGCGACGGCGTCGTGGTGGGCGACAACCTGGCCATCGAATCGCTGCGTCGTTTCAAGGACGACGTCACCGAGGTCCGCACGGACTTCGAAGCCGGTATCGGCCTCGGCAAGTTCAACGACATCCAGATCGGTGACGAGATCGAGACCACTGAGATGAAAGAGAAGCCTCGGGTCTAGGCTCTCGACGGCTGCGGCGGTCTCTTCGGAGGCCGCCGCGGCCGGCACCCCGGGAAGAACATTCCCACGGACCCCTTTCGGGTCCCTGGCCGAAGGAGAACATCATGGGCGAGAACCCACGAGCACGAAAACTGGCCGACCGCATCCAGGAAGTCATCGCGAAGCGCATCGAGCGCGGCATGCGTGACCCCCGGCTCGGATTCGTCACCATCACCGACGTCCGCGTCACCGGTGACCTTCAGCACGCCAGCATCTTCTACACGGTGTACGGCTCAGACGAGGAACGCGCCGACACAGCCCGTGCCCTCGAAGCGGCGAAGGGGATGCTGCGCAGCGAGGTGGGCAAGAACATCACCGCCAGGCTGACCCCGAGCCTCGAATTCATCCACGACGCGCTCCCGGAGAACGCCAAACACCTCGACGAGCTGCTGGCCCAGGCCCGCGAGCGGGACGAGTCGATCGAAGCCCTCAAGTCGACGGCCACCTACGCCGGCGACGAGGACCCGTACGTCAAGCCGCGCGTGATCGCGGACGACGAGAACTAAGAACGCACGCCTGCAGGGCTGCGTGGTGCCTCAGGGCAGCACGTAGCCCTGTTCTCGTTTCACGGCAAGGCCGTCGGCGAGGAGACCGGCCAGCGCGCGGTCGCGCTGCGGAGCATCCGGCCACAGCGAATCGATCTCGACGCTCGACACCGGGATGTGAGCCGCGCGCAGCTCGGCCATGATCAGGCCGCGCACATGGCGGTCGCTGCCCTCGTACTTCTTCTGCAGAGGCTTGCGTTTGCCTTCGAACGGCGGGTAGCCGGCCAGTCGCCAGGCGCAGGCATCCGCGATCGGACAGGCATCGCAGCGCGGGTTTCGTGCCGTGCAGACGATCGCGCCGAGTTCCATGATGCCCGCGTTGAACGCGTGCGCATCGGTCAGGTTCTCGGGCAGCAGCACCTCGAGCGCCGCGAGGTCGCGTCGCGACGAGGGCGGACCGGGCTCACCGTCGCCGTCCACCGCCCGGGCGAGGACGCGCCGGGTGTTCGTGTCGACGACCGGGTGCCTGGCGCCGTACGCGAACACGGCCACGGCACGCGCGGTGTAATCCCCGACCCCCGACAGCGACAGCAGTGCGTCGACGTCGTTGGGGACAAGCCCGCCGTGCCGCTCGGTGATCTCCACGGCCGCCGAGTGCAACCACAAAGCCCGCCGCGGGTAGCCGAGGTTCGCCCACGCCCGCACCGCCTCACCCGCGGGGACAGCTGCGAGGTCCGCGGGGGTCGGCCAGCGCTCCAGCCACTCCGCCAGGCGGGGGATCACCCGAGTGACCGGAGTCTGTTGCAGCATGAACTCCGAGACCAGCGTTCCCCAGGCAGGAAAACCCGGTTCCCGCCACGGCAGGGCGCGGCCGGACTCGGCGAACCACCCGATGATCCGGGCGGCAAGGGCTGGGGTTGTGCGCATCGAATCCAGCGTAGGCGACCGCCAGCCCCTCCTTCACCTGCGAAATCCCGCGGGGTAGGCTCGGTGCCATGAGACTCGTCACGACACCCCGGGTCGACCTCCTGCGCGACCTGAGGGCCGAGATCCTGCACAACTACCGTGTCGGCCGGATACTCATCGCCGTCGACGGCATCAGCGGCTCCGGCACGGCGGCGTTCGCCGACGACCTGGCCGAGGTGTTCCGCGAGGACGACCGCTCCGTGTTCCGGGCCTCCATCGACGACTTCCACCGGCCGCGCGAGGAACGGTTCGCCCGGGGCCGCGACTCCGGCGAAGGCTACTATTCCGATTCGTTCGACTACTCCCTGTTCCGGCGCGTGCTGATCGAACCGTTCCGGATGGCGGGGAGCGTCGGATTCCAGCTCCTCGGGTTCGATGAGGAACGGAACGTGGGGGAGGAGGCGCGCTGGGTGACCGGCCCGAAGGACGCGTTCCTGATCGTCGACGGCGTGTTCCTTCACCGCCCTGAGCTGCGCGGACTCTGGCACTACTCCATCTGGCTCGACGTGCCCGTCGACGAGGCGTACCGGCGCCTGCAGAAGTCGATCGGTGCGGACCCGCGCCCGGATGCCTCGTCCAACGCCCGTTACGTCGGCGGGCAGTCGCTCTACACCGTCGATGCCGCGCCCCGCGGGCAGGCCTCGGTGGTGATCGACAACGCCGATGAGGCGCACCCGACCCGGATGTTCCTCGACAGCTGCTGACCGGCATCCGCCCCGGTTGTTGCGGCCAGGTCACCCGTTCCGGACCAAAGCATCCGGCGCGCCGGGTGTTCTCGACCGCAACGGATGACGTCGCGGCCGGGGGAGCCGCTCGGGCACCCCAATGGCATCTGCCCGATGCCCTTGACGCGCGTGCCCATCGGGTGGACTCTTGAGCATCGTGGACGCTGGCGAAGGAGCGAGCTCATGAAAGCAATCGATCGAGTCGGAGCGTTCAGCGGAGCGGCGTACGTGCTGCTCGCCAACCTCAGTGCCGCGCTGGTGGGGGTGGGACCCGAGGGTGCGGAGTCTCCCGGCCAGCGGGTCCTCGATGAGTCGCAGAGAATCGCCGAGAACCCGTGGGCGCGCCTCTCGCTTGCTCTGGTGGTTCTCGCGACGATGGCCTTCATGATGTTCGTCGGCTATCTGTGCTCGCTGGTGCGGAACGCCGGGTGGCTGGCGACGACGGCGCTCGTTGGAGGGATCCTGGCGATCATGGCGAACCTCGCCTCCATGACCATCGTGTTCACGATAGCGGCCCTGCGGGACGACCTCTCACCTGAGGTGGCCCGGGTTCTGGAAACCGGTGATGGAGCCGGGCACCTGGCACAACTTCTGTCCTACGGAGTGTTCGCGTTCTTCGCCTCCGCTGCGGCGCTGGTGACCCGAATGCTCGGACGGGTGCTGAGCTGGGCCGGCATGGCTGTCGGCGCCACGAGCATTGTCGTCCTCGCCGCGAGCGGGCTTCCGGCGAGCGACGAATTCTTCCTCTGGCCGTTCCTTCTCGTCATCCTGTGGATTGTTGTGATCAGCCTCCGGCTCGGCTTCGCCCGGAACCGGAAAACAGGACAGCCGGTCCGCGACACGTCGTCTGTCGAAGGCGTGAACTGACGGCCGGGTCACCCGTTCCGGACCAAAACACCCGGCGCGCCGGGTGCTCTCGACCGCAACGGATGACTTCGCGGCTCAGCCAGGCAGACGCTCCAGCACCTCACGGGGCGACAGGAACCGCCCGGACTCCTCGACCTCATGCACGAGCGCGGTCAGCACCTCGTTCACCGGCGCCCGGAACCCGGCCAGCCTCGCCTCTCGCACGACGGCCCCGTTGAGATAGTCGATCTCGGTGCGCTGGCCGCGTTTGAGCGACTGCAGCGTCGAACCGGGATTCGGCACCGAGCCCATGCGGGCCGCGAACCGCAACGGCAGCACCTGCCCGAGAACGATCGGCAGCCGGGCGAACAGCCTCAGGTTGCGGTCGCTGAGGCCCTGCAGGGACCCGAATCGGATGCCGCGGGCGATCCCCGCGCGCACCGCCTCCCGCATGCTCCTGGTCATCACCCGTCGAAGCCCGCGGTGGCCGATGACCTCCTGCACGCTGAGGCCGGTGATCGCGGGGAGGGCGTTCAGCTGGTTGACGACGAGCTTGGTCCACTGGGCGCCGACGAAGTTGGGGAGCGCCTCCACCGGCAACGCTTCGCCGAGCACGGCGGCAAAGCGCAGGACCTCGGCGTCGGGCGCTCCCGAGCCGCGGCCGAGGTACGTCGTCGCGGGTGTGGTCACCGTGACCGACCCCGGCTCGAGGTACGACGCGGCGATGATCGACAGTGCCCCGAAACACGACGACTCCGGCAGCGCCTCGCTCGCGGTCCGCACCCCGTCGAGCCCGTTCTGCACGACGAGCACCGGGATGCCGCCGAGAGCGCCGCCGTGTTCGGCGAGCGCCGCGGGGGCGTCCTGCGCCTTCACGGTGAGGAGCGCGAGGTCGACGGGCCCGGAAAGCGTCGGGACGGCGACGAGGCGGGTCGTCCGCCAGTCGCCGAAACCGCCGGACAGCCGGAGACCGGATGCCGTGACCGCCGCCAGCTGCGCCCCCCGTGCCACAAGGATCACCTCGTGCCCGGCTTTGTCGAGCAGTGCGGCAAAGGTGCAGCCGAGTGCCCCAGCCCCGATCACGGCGATTCGCATCCTGCCAGCCTACGATCCTTCGCAGGCGCGTCGACGCCGCATCCGCTGTGGGAAGATGGTCTGTCGTCGAAGCGCAAGAGTTGGAGTGCAGTGAGTTCCGGAATTCTGCTCGTGGACAAACCCCAGGGGATCACCAGCCACGACGTCGTCGCCCGCACGCGCCGGCTCGCCGGAACCCGCAGGGTTGGCCACGCCGGCACCCTCGACCCGATGGCCACAGGGCTGCTCATCCTCGGGGTCAACGCTTCCACCCGGCTGCTGACCTACGTGGTCGGTCTCGACAAGGAGTACCTGGCGACGATCCGGCTCGGCTCGACGACCACCACCGACGACGCCGAGGGAGACCTCGTGAACACCGCCTCGCCGGATGCCGTCTCCGCGGCCTCCGAAGCAGCGATCGCGGCAGGCGTCCACGCGCTCACCGGCGCGATCAGCCAGGTTCCTTCGAGCGTCAGCGCCATCAAGGTCGACGGAAAGCGCGCATACGCCCTCGTGCGTTCCGGTGAAGAGGTCGTTCTGAAATCCCGCCCGGTGACGGTGTCATCCTTCGATGTCCTCGAACGACGGGATGCCGCGGGCACGATCGACCTGGACGTCCGGGTCGTGTGTTCCTCGGGCACCTACATCCGCGCCCTCGCACGCGATCTCGGTTCCGCCCTCGGCATCGGCGGTCACCTCACCGCGCTGCGCCGCACCCGCATCGGTCCGTTCGACATCGCCGACGCGTCGAGGCTCGCCGAGCTGGACGTGGCCGCCAGCCTGCTCCCGCCCGCCGCCGCGGCATCCGCTCTCTTTCCCCCGGTTGCCCTGACCGAAGCGCAGGCCGTCGACCTCGGTCACGGAAAACGCGTCGACGCAGCCGGGCTCGGCGACCTCGACGAACCGGGACCTGACGGCCTCTACGCGGCGGTCGCCCCGAACAACCACCTCGTCGGCCTGCTCCGCATCACCGACGGCGTCGCGAAGAGCGCCGTGAACTTTCCGCCCGACGAGGCGACGGATGCCGCGGGCGGGCCGGGCGCATGATCGTCTGGTTCACGGCGGTCCAGGTCGCCGTCGCCGTCCTCGCCGGGCTGCTCTGCGTCGTCCTCGGCCTGGCCGGCCGAAAGCCGAGCGACCTCAGCCTCGGCGCCCTCGCCCTCGTCGAACTGCTTCTGCTCGTGCAGCTGGGAGTCGCGATTCTCGCGCCGGCGATGGGTAACGAGCCCGTGGGTAACATGCTCGAGTTCTACACCTACCTGATCTCCGCCCTGATCCTTCCGCCCGCCGCAGCCTTCTGGGCGCTCGTCGACCGCAGCAGGTGGAGCACGGTGATCCTCGGAACCGCCGCCCTGGCGATCGCCGTCATGGTCTACCGGATGCAGCAGATCTGGACCACCCCGCTCGGCTGACCGGCCGGCCGTGGCTGCGTTGGCTAATACACTGGATAAGACATGACCAAGAACACAGGGGCGGCCGGAACGGCCGCCGAGGCAACCGGGGTGCGCCCCACGCGCATCTCCGGGATCGGACGGGTCCTCGTCGCCGTCTACGGCGTACTGGCCCTCGCAGCGACCGGGCGCTCGTTCGTGCAGATCGCCGGACGATTCGACGATGCCCCCGTCGCCTACTCCCTCTCGGCTCTCGCCGCCGTCGTGTACATCGTCGCCACCGTCGCCCTCATCCGGAGCGGAAACGGCTGGTACCGGGTCGCCTGGATCGCGATCAGCTTCGAGATGCTCGGAGTGCTCGTCGTCGGGCTGCTCAGCATCCTCGATCCGCAACTGTTCCCCGACGACACCGTGTGGTCGTACTTCGGCCGAGGCTACCTGTTCATTCCGCTCGTGCTGCCGATCCTCGGCCTCTGGTGGCTGGCCAGGCACCGACCGACCGGCGGCCCCACCGCATGATCACGTTCTCCACGCCCTCCGACGTTCCGGGCGACTTCGGCCCGTCGGCCGTCACGATCGGCAAGTTCGACGGCGTTCACGCCGGCCACCGCGCCGTCATCGCCCGGCTCCGCGCCACCGCCACCGACGAGAACCTCCGCTCCGTCGTGGTGACCTTCGACCGGCATCCGCTCGCCCTCCTCGCCCCCGAGAAATGCCCGCCGGCGCTGGTCGGGGCTGACCAGAAGCTGGACCTGCTCGCCGAAACCGGAGTCGACGCGACGCTGCTGCTCTCGTTCGACCGCGACCTGTCGCTCCAGCCGCCCGAAGACTTCGTCCAGCAGGTCCTCGTCGACGCGCTCTCCGCGCGCCGAGTGCTCGTGGGCAGCGACTTCCGTTTCGGCCACCGCGGCGCGGGCGATGTGTCGCTCCTGATCGACCTGGGCGCACAGTACGGTTTCAGCGTTGAGGTCGTCGGGGACGTCACCCCGAGGGACGGCAGAAGAGTGTCATCGACCTGGATTCGTGAGCTGCTGACCGAGGGCCGGGTGTCCGACGCCGGCGTGCTGCTCGGGCACGAGCCGTCGGTGCGCGGCGTCGTCGTACACGGGGCGAAGCGCGGCCGCGAACTGGGGTACCCGACAGCGAACCTGTCTCCTGAGTCCCACGGGCTGATCCCCGCCGACGGTGTCTACGCCGGCTGGCTCAAGGTCGCAGACGCACGGTATCCAGCAGCGATCTCGGTCGGGAACAACCCCACGTTCAACGGGGTCGCCCAGAAGCAGGTCGAGGCCTACGTGCTCGATGAGGACATCGACCTCTACGGCCAGGTCGTCGAGGTCCTGTTCGTCGACCGCATCCGCGGCATGGTGGCATTCACCGGGATCGAACCGCTGATCGTCCAGATGGGCGATGACGTCGAACGGGTGCGACAGATCCTCTCCTGACCAGGTCAGGCCAGGCCGGGTGCCGGCGCCGGTGCGGGCGCGAAGATCGCCGCGCGGGCCGGAGGCTGCATCGCCTTGCGCCCGTTGAGGAACAGCACGATGCTGGCGGCATCCGCGACGATCTCGGACCCCGACCCGATCCTCCAGCCGGCGTCGGCCGCGACCAGCGTCCGGTTGCGTAACAGGGCACGAGTCGACCGGGAGGCCCTGAGTGCACTCACCGTCGCCACCCGATGGGTCGTTTCGGCGCTGAACGGCAGTTTCACGTCGAGAGGGTGCAGGGCGTCATAGCCGTGGACGACGACCTCCGACAGTTCCCCGATGTTGGTCCGGCCCCGGCCGGACGCCTTCTCCTGGGCGATGGCGCGAAGCTGACGCCGCAGTTCGTCGGTGCCGCCGCTGTCGGCGATCCCGCGGGCGATGTCGTCGAACGTGCGCATCGGGTTCACGTGCCGCCCTGCGACGGATGCCCGGACCACGTCACCCGCAAGACGGACCGACCCGGTGCCGACCCGCCACGCGAGGTGCGACATGGTGTCCTTGACGCTCCACCCCTCGCACAGGCTCGGCGCGGCCCACTGCGACGCCGTCAGGGCGTCCAGTCCGTCGCAGACGATGTCGAGAGCGTCGGCGATCCGCGCCCCTCGGGCCGAGGAAGCGGAACGGGAATGGGAGTCGGACATAGCCCAACCCTAAGCCCGCCGTCTCGCCATGGTCGAGCCTCTGGCCACCTATGCTGGACCGGTGACGGCCTCCGCGAACAGACCCCTGCTCGCCGGACGTCTCCTTGCCTTCGTCGGGATCCTGCTGGTCGCAGCGAACCTCCGAACAGCCGTCGCAGCGCTGTCGCCCATCCTGAGCCGGGTCTCGGCCGAGGTTCCGCTGAGCCCGCTGATCATCGGGCTGCTCGGGGCCCTGCCTCCCATCTGCTTCGCCGTCTTCGGCATCTTCACGCCGATGCTCGTCCGCAGATCCCGACTGGAGATCGTGGTCGTGATCAGCCTCGTCGCGATCGTGCTCGGGCACGTCCTGCGCGGAGCAGCCGGGAACGTCGCCGTGCTCGTCCTCGGCAGCATCGTTGCCTTCGGAGGCATCGGTGTCGGCAACGTGCTGCTGCCGCCACTCGTCAAGAAATACTTCCCCGACCGGATCGGGATCGTCACCGCCCTGTACGTCACAACCCTCTCGGTGAGCACGTTTCTCCCGCCGCTGATCGCGGTACCCGTCGCGGATGCCGCCGGCTGGCGGGTCTCGCTCATGATGTGGGCTGCAGTTGGCGTCCTCGCCATGATCCCCTGGACCAGTCTCCTGCTGCGGCAGCCGTCGCCGGATCGGGCTTCGGTGGAGGAGGCGCGGCCGGAGGTCGTCCGCAACCTGCGGAGGTCACCCCTCGCCTGGGCGCTCGTCGTCATCTTCGGGCTCTCAGCGGTGCACGTGTACGCCATGTTCGCGTGGCTCCCCGTCCTGCTGCAGGACCTCGCGGGAGTGGACGACGCGACAGCCGGCACCCTCCTCGCCCTGTTTGCGTTCATGGGCTTCCCCGCAGGACTGCTCATCCCGGTGCTCGCCGCCCGGATGAAGAACGTCGCCATTCTCGTCTACGCGGCCGTCGCGTTCTTCGTCGCCGGCTACCTGGGCCTTCTCCTGGCCCCGGCCGCGGCCCCGGCGCTGTGGGTGGCACTCGCCGGGCTCGGCCCGATGCTCTTCCCGCTTTCCCTCGTGCTGATCAACCTGCGCACGCGCACGGGCAACGCCGCGATCGCCCTCAGCGGTTTCGTCCAGAGCCTGGGGTATGTGCTCGGCGCGGCAGGCCCCCTCGCCGTCGGAATGCTGTACACCGCAACCGGCAGCTGGACTGCCCCGCTCGTGCTTTTGATCCTGCTCGCGCTCGGCTGCGTCGGCGCGGGAGCCGTCGTGGGGCGCAGGCGGATGCTGGAAGACGGGGCTTGACCGCAACTTCCGCTGCGGCTTCGAGTGACTCCGTGCTCATATGAGCAGAAAAGGCTACGAGTGTTGAAATGAGCAGGACCCCCGCCTACGCTGGTCGGGATGGCGAGGGGAGAGCAGTGGAGATCATCGACAACGACGAGTTGCTGTCCATCCGTGCGGCTGAACTCTATTACGACGAGAACAAGACGCAGGACGAGGTCGGAGCGATCCTCAAACTCACCCGCTGGAAGGTGGGCAGGCTCCTCGCCTCGGCGAAAGACAAGGGCTTCATCCGGATCGAAATCGTTCATCCCCGGGCCCGTCGTCTGACCCTCGAACGCAGCCTCAAGGAGCGCTTCGCCCTGTCGGATGCCATCGTCGTCCCGACGGCGGGCACTCACGACGCTGACGATCTCCGTGCCCGCGCCGCGCAGGGCGCAGCCGACTACCTCGCCAGCCTGCGCCCCGTCCCGCGCACGCTCGGCATCAGCTGGGGCCGCACCCTCCACGACGTCGCCGAGCATCTCGCCGACGGGTGGGCGACCGGTGTGAACGTCGTGCAGATCAACGGCGGTGTCAGCGTGAACCAACGGGCGGGAACGGCCGCCGCGACCGCCTTCGAAATCGCCAGGAAGGCATCCGGCCAGGCGACGCTGCTGCCCAGCCCCGCGATCCTCGAACGGCGTGAGACCAAGCTGAGCATCGAAGCCGACCGCACCGTGGCCGGCGTGCTCAACATGGCGGCGAACGCCTCGGCTTACCTGTACAGCGCAGGAGTCGCCGGTGCCGATTCAGCGCTCGTCGAGAGCGGCTACCTGACGAGCTCCGATGTCGACGAGCTCGTCCGGCGCGGCGCGGTCGGAGACGTCGTCGGCCGCTACATCGACGCCGCGGGCATGATCGTCGACCCGTCCCTGAACGACCGGACCGTGGGCATGAGCCTCGATGCGCTCCGCAGTGCCACGACGAGCATCGCCGTCATCGCGGGGGAGGGCAAGCACGCCGTCGCCCGGGCCGTCGTCACGAGCGGCCTCTGCACCGTGCTCGTCACCGATGAGGGCACAGCCCTCGACCTGCTCAACCCAGTCTTTCCGGCCTGACCGGGCCGCATTCCAGGAGGAACCATGACAGACACCCAGAAGGCCCTTGTGCCGCGGCCGACTGCCCTCGAACTGTTCGACGGTCCGGTCACCGATGCGAGTCTGCGTCGCTACCTCGAGGGCATCCCCGGGATCGACGCCGTCGGGCTCGAGCAACGCGCGGCCGGTCTCGGCACGCGGTCGATCAAGACCACGTCGAAGAAACGGGCCCTCGACACGATCATCGGGCTGATCGACCTCACCACCCTCGAGGGAGCCGACACGCCGGGCAAGGTGCGCTCGCTCGTCGCGAAGGCGATCACCCCGGATGCCTCCGACCCGTCGACCCCGCGCGTCGCCGCTGTCTGTGTGTACGGCGACATGGTCCCGTACGCCGTCGAAGCCCTCGGCGTACACCACGCCAAAGGAACCGGCTCGGGAATCCAGGTCGCCGCAGTCGCCACGGCGTTCCCCTCCGGGCGTGCGTCCCTCGCCATCAAGCTCAGCGACACCGCTGACGCCGTGGACGCCGGAGCTGACGAGATCGACATGGTCATCGACCGTGGCGCGTTCCTCTCCGGCCGGTACGGCCAGGTGTTCGACGAGATCGTCGCCGTCAAGGAGGCGTGCCGCCGCTCCGACGGCAGCTACGCGCACCTCAAAGTGATTCTCGAGACCGGCGAACTCAACACCTACGACAACATCCGGCGCGCGTCCTGGCTTGCCATCCTCGCCGGCGGAGACTTCATCAAGACGTCGACGGGCAAGGTCGCACCGGCGGCCACGCTCCCGGTCACCCTCCTCATGCTCGAGGTCGTGCGCGACTGGAACCGCCTCACCGGCGAGAAAATCGGCGTGAAGCCGGCCGGTGGCATCCGCACGTCGAAGGATGCCATCAAGTACCTCGTCACGGTCGCCGAGACGGTGGGCGAGGAGTGGCTGCAGCCGAGCCTGTTCCGGTTCGGTGCGTCGAGCCTGCTGAACGACGTGCTGCTGCAGCGGCAGAAGATGACGACCGGGCACTACTCCGGCGCCGACTACGTCACGATCGATTAAGGATAATCATGAGCTTTCTGGACTACGCGCCTGCCCCTGAGTCGACGGCGATCCTTTCCCTGAAGAGCGACTACGGCCTCTTCATCGACGGCGAATTCGTCGACGGACACGGCACGCCGTTCTCGACCATCTCCCCGGCGACCGAGAAGACGATCGCCACGATCGCGTCGGCCAACGACGAGGACGTGGACCGTGCCGTCGCCGCCGCGCGCCGCGCCTACGACAAGACCTGGTCGCGGATGTCGGGCTCCGACCGCGGCAAATACCTGTTCCGCATCGCCCGCCTCGTTCAGGAGAGAGCCCGTGAACTGGCCGTGGCCGAGAGCCTCGACAACGGCAAGCCGATCAAGGAAAGCCGCGACGTCGACGTGCCCCTCGTCGCCGCCTGGTTCTTCTACTACGCCGGCTGGGCAGACAAGCTCGACTACGCGGGTGCCGGTGCGAACCCGGCAGCGCTCGGTGTCGCCGGGCAGATCATTCCGTGGAACTTCCCGCTGCTCATGCTGGCGTGGAAGATCGCGCCGGCGCTGGCCGCCGGCAACACCGTCGTGCTGAAGCCGGCGGAGACCACCCCGCTGACCGCGCTGCTGTTCGCTGAGATCCTGCAGCAGGCGGACCTGCCCGCGGGCGTCGTCAACATCATCACCGGAGCCGGCGCGACGGGCTCCGCCCTCGTCGACCACCCGGGCGTCGACAAGATCGCCTTCACCGGTTCGACGAACGTGGGGCGCGGCATCGCCAAGGCGATCGCCGGCAGTGACAAGCGGGTCACCCTCGAGCTCGGCGGCAAGGCCGCGAACATCGTCTTCGACGATGCGCCCATCGACCAGGCCATCGAGGGGATCGTCAACGGCATCTTCTTCAACCAGGGCCACGTCTGCTGCGCCGGATCCCGTCTGCTCGTGCAGGAGAGCATCCACGACGAGGTCGTCGACCGGCTCAAGGAACGCCTCTCGACCCTGCGTCTCGGTGACCCGCTCGACAAGAACACCGACATCGGTGCGGTCAACTCGGCCGCGCAGCTCGAGCGGATCAGGACGTTGAGCGACATCGGCGAGAGCGAAGGCGCCGACCGGTGGAGCGCGGACTGCGTGATCCCGGCAGACGGGTTCTGGTTCCCGCCGACGATCTTCACGAACGTCTCAACGAGCCACCGCATCGCCCGCGACGAGGTGTTCGGCCCGGTGCTGTCCGTCCTCACGTTCCGTACCCCGGCCGAGGCGATCGCCAAGGCCAACAACACGCCGTACGGGCTGTCCGCCGGTATCTGGAGCGACAAGGGCAGCCGCATCCTGGCCGTCGCTGACAAGCTCCGGGCCGGTGTGATCTGGGCCAACACGTTCAACCGGTTCGACCCGGCCAGCCCGTTCGGCGGCTACAAGGAGTCCGGCTACGGGCGCGAGGGCGGCCGTCACGGGCTCGCCGGCTACCTCAAGCCCGCCGGATCAGCCCGCGCGGTCACTGCCTCACCGGCGTCAGACTCCACCGATTCCGTTATCACGACGACCAAGGAAGCCGCCAAATGAGCCGCCTCGCCGTACCCAAGACGTACAAGCTCTACATCGGCGGAAAGTTCCCCCGCTCGGAGTCCGGCCGCACCTATGAAGTGGTGACGACGAAGGGCGCGTTCCTCGCCAACGCCGCGAAGGCATCCCGCAAGGACGCGCGCGACGCCGTCGTGGCCGCCCGTTCCGCTGTGTCTGGCTGGGCGAACGCCACAGCGTACAACCGCGGCCAGGTGCTGTACCGGATCGCGGAGTTGCTTGAGGGCCGCCGGGCGCAGTTCATCGACGAGATCGTCCAGTCGGAGGGGGTGTCGACGGCGGCAGCCACCCGCCAGGTCGATGAGGCCATCGACCGCTGGGTCTGGTACGCCGGCTGGGCCGACAAGTACGTGCAGGTCACCGGCAACGCCAACCCCGTCTCAGGCCCGTACTTCAACCTGTCGGTGCCTGAGCCCACCGGGGTCGTCGCCATCGTCGCCCCGCAGGACTCGTCGCTGCTCGGGTTCGTGAGCGTCGTCGCCCCGGCACTCGTCGCCGGCAACACCGTCGTCGTGCTGGCCTCCGAGCGGCTGCCGCTGTCGGCGATCACCCTCTCCGAGGTGCTCGCCACGAGCGATGTGCCCGGCGGCGTCGTCAACATCCTCACCGGGTCGCCCGCGGAGGTCGCTCCGTGGCTTGCCTCACACGCCGACGTCAACGCGATCGACCTCACCGGAGCCGGTGCCCTCGACTGGGTCGACCTCGAGATCGCCGCCGCCGAAACGCTCAAGCGGGTGTTGCGTCCCGAGGGCGGGGCCGACCCGGCCGCACCGAGCCTGGACCGGATCACGGCGCTGACCGAGACGAAGACGGTCTGGCACACGAAGAGCCTGATCTAGTTCCTGGGCTGGGGCTGAGGGGTGTCTGTTGCTCAGCTTCACCCAGCAGCGCACCCTCGTGGACCGATCGAGTCGCCACGATGTGTCGTTGGTGGCGTCGAGATGCCTCGAGTCGTCCCCCGATGGGTGGGTGAGGGACAACTCGTGGCCATTCGGCGGGATCGATGGGGCCCACAGGGTCGTTCGCGCGATCGGTCGGGCCACAAGGGTCGTCCCGGTGCTCGGGAGTGACCTTTCCAGGCCGATCGCGCATGTGGGAGGCTTCGGCCATGGAAGATGAGACCGTCGCCACCGATCTGCGTTCCCGCTACGAGCGGTTCGCCCGCATCGAAGCCGACCCGCGGTCGCCGCTCTACGCGGAGTGGGCCCGTGGCGTCGCATCCGACGACGAGGTGGTCGCGCGAATCCGAACCCTGCCCGCGGTGAAACAACAGGCGAACCTCGTCTTCGCCAGTGCCCGCTACACCGGAATCCCGCTCGCCCCGTGGGCGGATGTCCGTGACACCTTCCTCGAATCCTGGGATGCCATCGCGGCGTGCGCGCGCAAGCGCAGCACCCAGACGAACGAGGCCCGACGGCTCGCCACCCTCCTGCCCGCCTTCGCGGGCCTCCCGCAGCCGTTCGCGTTGATCGAGGTCGGGGCCTCCGCCGGTCTCTGCCTGTACCCGGACCGCTGGCGATACGACTTCGGCGGTGGCCGCACCATCGGCGACGCGGATGCTCCGCTTCTCTCCACACGCGCAAACGAAGCGACCCCGATACCCGACGCCGTGCCGGATGTGGCCTGGCGTTCCGGCCTCGACCTCGAGCCGCTCGACGTCTCGAACGACGACGACATGCGCTGGCTCGAAACCCTTATCTGGCCGGTCGGCGACGGCGCCGCAGACGCCGAACGTCTCGACCGGCTGCATGCGGCAGCCGACATCGCCCGTTCAGATCCGCCCCGACTGATCCGCGGCGACCTCCTCACCGAGACGGAGCAGCTCATCGAGGAGGCGTCCCGTCACGCTGAGCACGTGATCGTGTTTCACTCGGCTGTGCTCGCGTACCTGCCCACAGACGCCCGAACGGAGTTCGCCGCACTCATGGCATCCGCCCCTGCGACCTGGATCGCGAACGAGGGCCTCGGGATCGTGGCCGGAACCGACCGGATTCCGGATGCCCCGGCCGGAGCGTTCGCCCTCACCGTCGACGGCACGGCTGTCGCTCTGACGGACCCGCACGGCTCCTGGCTGAGCTGGCTGAACCCCTGACGTCGAACCCGCTGGCGGAGGGGGCTCAGGAGACCAGCCGTTCGCGTGGGTGACGAGAGCCGGTCGACGCCGCGTGGGGTTCGTCGATCTCGGCCCACACCGCGTCGAGGGAGAGGCCGAGGACCGCAGCGATCGAGGCGATTGTCGTGAAGGCAGGGGTCGCTACGCGGCCTGACTCGATCTTGCGGAGCGTTTCCGGTGAGACACCGGCATCGAGTGCCGTGTCGAGCATCGAACGCTCTTTTCGGGCTCGGCGCAACAGGGCACCGAGGCGCTGTCCGCGCTCGACCTCTGCTGGGGTGAGTGGCAACCTGACCATGCTTCGATTCTACCGGGATAATATGGCCGGTATAGTTATTGGTCACAGAAGGAAGGCACCGCATGATCGAAATCCTCAGCCCCGCCGAACTCGCCCGGGCCCGGGAGACGGGTGCCGTCGTCGCGAACATCCTGCAGGCACTGAAGGCCCGGACCACGATCGGCACGAACCTCCTCGACATCGACCGGTGGGCACAGGCGATGATCGTCGAGGCTGGAGCGCAATCCTGCTACGTCGACTACGCGCCGTCCTTCGGGCGCGGGCCGTTCGGCCACTACATCTGCACGGCCGTCAACGACGCCGTGCTCCACGGGCTGCCGTTCGACTACTCGCTGGCCGACGGCGATCTGCTGACCCTCGACCTCGCCGTCTCCCTCGGCGGAATTGCCGCAGACTCGGCCATCAGCTTTCTCGTCGGCACCTCGCAGCTCCCGGAGAGCGTCGCCCTGATCAGCGCAACCGAACGCGCACTGAGCGCGGGGGTGGCGGCCGCCGGACCCGGGGTTCGCATCGGCGACATCTCGCACGCGATCGGCTCGGTTCTCGGCGAGGCAGGCTACCCGGTCAACACCGAGTTCGGCGGTCACGGCATCGGCTCGACGATGCACCAGGATCCGCACGTGCCGAATACCGGGCGCCCCGGCCGGGGTTATCAGCTGCGCCCCGGGCTGCTGCTCGCACTGGAGCCGTGGGTGATGGCGGACACCGCGCAGCTGGTCACGGATGCCGACGGCTGGACGCTCCGAAGCGCGACGGGCTGCCGGACCGCGCACAGCGAGCACACGATCGCGATCACCGACGACGGAGCCGAGATCCTCACACTCAGTGGCTCCGGCGCATCGCGGTGATCCCCACCCACAGCCCGACCGCAGCGAGCACGAAAGCCGCCACGAACCCGCTGAGAACGACGGGGGCGCCGAAGTCGCCGGCGAAGAGGGCCCTGGTTGCACCGACGACGTGACTGATCGGGTTGATCGCCGCAGCCACCCGCATCCATTCCGGTCCCTGTTCGACGGGCAGGAGCATCCCGGAGAGAATCATCAGCGGAAAGATCGCCGCCTGCTGCACCGCCCAGAACATCCAGTCCTTCGACCGGCTGGCGAGGGCGAGGGCGTAGCTCAGAGCACCGAACCCCATGCCGAAAATGGACAGGAGTACGAGGGAGACGAGCATGCCGGGGACGTTCAGCCGGAAGCCGAACGGCACCGTCACGAGGGCGATCACGGCGGCCTGAACGGCGATGGGCACCATCTCCTTGAGCGCCCGCCCGACGAGCAACGCCGACCGGGCGATCGGGGCCACGAGGGTCCGTTCGTGCGACCCGGTCTGCATCTCGTAAAGCAGGTTGGAGCCCGTGGCGCTCGTTCCGAACAGGGCGATCATCACGAGGATGCCGGGCACGAACCAGGCGAGGACGTCGGGCGCCGGCTGGCCGGACGACCCGATCAGGAGCGGGCCGTACAGGCCGAGGAAGACCACCGGCTGCAGCAGGCTGAAGATGAGCGAGAACGGGTCGTGCATCACCGGCTGAAGCTCCCGCCGGAAGACGAGCCAGGTGTCGCGGACGACGCGCGGCCGAGCCGGTGCGGCGAGTGTGGTCATGAGGGTACCTCTGCGTTCTGGTCGAATGAGGAGGGCAGATCGGATGCCGGTTCGGAGGCGCTGTCATCGCGGAGACTGCGACCGGTGAGGGCGAGGAACACGTCGTCGAGCGTCGGCTGGCGGAGGGCCGCCGTTCGCGCCGGCAGCCGTGCGGCGTCGAGTTCGCGGAGGAGCCGAGGCAGGACACCGTCGCCGTGCTCGAGCGTGATCTCGAGAATCCGCTCGTCGTGCGCGGCGCGGGTCGTCCGCGCGTTCGGCAGGGAGGAGGAGACGGCCTCGGCGGCGCGCCCGACATCTCCGACCGATTCGAAGCCGAGGCTGATCACGTCGCCCGCGAGCCGCGCTTTGAGCGCAGGCGCGGTGTCGTCGGCGATCATCCGGCCGAAGTCCATCACCATCACCCGCTCGGCGAACTGGTCGGCTTCTTCGAGGTAGTGGGTGGTGACGAAGACCGTCGTCCCGTGCTCGCGCCGCAGCGTGAGAATGTGCTGCCACAGATTCGCCCTGCTCTGCGGGTCGAGTCCGGTGGACGGCTCGTCGAGAAACAACAACTCGGGGGAGTGCATGAACCCGAGGGCGATGTCGAGACGCCGTTTCTGACCACCGCTGAGCCCGAGCACCGCCCGCTTCTCCAGCCCGCCGAGGCCAAGCGACTCGATCAGTTCGTCGGCGCGAGAGACGGATGCCGCGCGCGACATCCCATAGAACGCCCCCTGGCTGAGCAACTCGTCTCGAACCCGGTGGTTGTGTCCGCCGCTGTTGCCCTGACCGATGTAGCCGATCCGGGTACGGACCTCGGCCGGGGCTGACCGGATGTCGAACCCAGCGACCGTCGCCGAGCCCCGGGTCGGCGGGAGGAGGGTGGTGAGCATCCGCAGGCTTGTCGACTTGCCTGCGCCGTTCGGCCCGAGGAAGGCGACGAGTTCGCCGCGCTGCACGTCGATCGTCAGGTCGCTGACCGCTTCGGTCGTCGTCTTCTTCACGGTGAAGGTGCGGCTGAGACCGTCGGTGCTGATCATCGTGTCGTTCGTCATGGGCACCACGATAGAAGCGATAGAGGTCGCTTTTCGTCCTCTATTCGAAGGAAAATTGTGGCATGGCACAGACGACCTCGCGGACGCTTGAACTTCTCTCGCTGCTCCAGACGCACCGTCACTGGAGGGGAACCGAACTGGCAGCGCGCCTCGGCGTGACCCCGCGAACGCTCCGTCGCGACATCGAGCGGCTGCGCGAACTCGGGTACTCCGTCTCGGCGACGCGCGGGTCGATCGGCGGATACCAGCTCGAGGGCGGGGCCGACATGCCACCTCTGCTCCTTACCGACGACGAAGCGGTCGCCCTCGCGATCGGGCTGCGCAGCTACGCGGCGGGAGGCATCGCCGACGGCGAGCTCACCGCTCTGACGGCGCTCGCCAAGATCGAGCAGATCCTCCCTGCCGAACTGCGACGCCGGGTCAACGCGCTCGCCGATGTTCAGCCGATGCGGCGCGATGTCCCGAGGGTACCCGCTGATCTGCTCGGGCAGCTGGCGCTCGCCTGCCGCGACGGTGATCGCATCCGGTTCAGTTACACGGCTCGCGACGGAGCCGAAACCCATCGGCTGGTGGAACCCCATTCGATCGTGTCGAGTTCGCGGCACTGGTTCCTCGTCGGCTGGGATGGCGACCGGGCGGACTGGCGAACCTTCCGGGTCGACCGGATCAGCCGTTTCCTCAACACGCGGGTCCGGGCGCCGAAGCGGAACCTGCCCGCCGAGGACGCCGCGGAGTTCATCCAGGCCGCTGTCGCCTCACTCGACGAGATCCGGCAGACGGCCGATCTGGTGATGGAGTTGCCGCTCGACGCGATGACCGGCCGGTTCGGACCGTGGGCCGAGGGGGCAGCCGCCGATGGGCCGGACCGAACCCGGTGGCCGGTCGGCGGCGAATCGTTCGAGGCGATGATCGGCGCCCTGGCCTGGATCGAAGCAGGCGTCGAGTACCGCATCGAAGGGAACCCGGAGTTCGCGGCATCCGTCACCGAGGCGGCCACGCGGATGCTCCGTGCGGCGGCACCGGAGATGGCGGCACCCCGTTCTGGGGCGGGTCAGAAACCGAGAAAGATAACGAAACGGTAACGGCACCGCCTAGAGTGATTCCACCATAACCTTTTGCCCGAGAAGGAACAGGTGGTCGATGACGACTACAGGCATCCGTCCGGCGGGAATCTATCCGCTCGGCGCGAGTTTCTGCGCCGCCCTGGCCATTGTGATCCTGCTTTTCCTCAACCCGGTGAGCACCCCGGTCTACGCCACCGACATGTTCGGAGAACTCCGCCAGCCCGGAGAGCCGTCGTTCATCGCCGGGCACCGCGGCGACCGGTCTACGGCGCCGGAGAACACGCTGGCGGCACTCGAGCGGGCGATGGCCTCTCCCCTCGAGTTCGTCGAAACGGATGTCGCCCGCTCGCGAGACGGGGTGCCGGTCCTCTTCCACGACCGGACCCTCGGCCGGACGACCGACGGCAAAGGCCCGCTCGCCGATCGGACGCTCGAAGAACTCAAGCAGCTCGATGCCGGCTCCTGGTATTCGAACGCCTTCGCGGGGGAGCGGATCCCCACGCTCGAAGAATTCCTGGTCGTGTTCGCGCCGACGGGCAAGAAGGCGTTGCTCGAGCTGAAGGGGTACTGGTCGGTCGAGCACCTCGCCGCTGTCACCGACCTTCTCGACCGGTTCGACCTCGGCGACCGGGTGATCTTCATGAGCTTCAACCTCGGCTCGCTGACAAGCGCCGCGGAGCTGGCGCCGGGCACGCCCCGGGTCGCCATCGTCCGCTCGCTGCCCGAAGACACCGTCGGCTTCGCCCGGTCCTTCCGGGTGATCGGCGTGGTGACGCAGGCGTCGGCGATCGCCGAACGCCCCGACGTCGTCGACGACATGCACGCCGCGGGACTCGGTGTCATGGTGTACACCCTCAACTCCAGTGAGACCTGGGCGCAGGCGCGGGCGCTCGGTGTGGACGGGATCATCACCGACAAGCCGTCGAGCCTCGACAAGTGGCTCGCCCAGACGGCACCCGGCACCTGAGCCCGACGGTACCCCCGGGGGGTATAGTGGTCTTGCGCGTGATCCGCGCGGAAGAGGACCTGATGGCTGAGAACACCGCGACCCTCGAGATTTCGGGGATGACCTGCGCGAGCTGCGTTGCCCGCGTCGAGAAGCGCCTCGGCCGCCTGGACGGCGTCGTCGCCGAGGTCAACCTCGCAACGGAGAAGGCGAGCGTCCGCTACCCGGACGCTGTGTCGGTCGACGACCTCGTCGCTGCGGTGGAGTCAGCCGGGTACTCGGCGGTGCTCGCCCCGGAGAAGCGGGCAGAGACATCCGAATCTCCTGCGCGCGAGGCAGATCCCCTGCGCACCCGCCTTCTCGTGAGCGCGCTTTTCAGCCTGCCGGTCGTCGTCCTGGCCATGGTCCCGGCCTGGCAGTTTCCGAACTGGCAATGGCTGTCTCTCACACTGGCGGCGCCGGTCGTGGTTTGGGGTGGTTACCCGTTCCACCGGGCAACCTGGGTGAACCTCCGCCATCGCTCCCTGACCATGGACACCCTCATCACGATGGGCACCGGCGCGGCGTTCCTCTGGTCGCTCTGGGCGCTGTTCTTCGGCACGGCGGGCATGCCGGGGATGACCCACGAGTTCCGGTTGTTCACCCCAGACGCCGGCGCGGCATCCACCATCTACCTCGAAGTCGCCGCGGGTGTGACGGTGTTCCTTCTGCTCGGCCGATACCTCGAGCAGCGCTCGAAGCGCACGGCCGGCCAGGCGCTGCGCGCACTCCTCGAGCTCGGGGCGAGGGATGTCACGGTGCTGCGCCACGGGACGTCGCGCGAAGCCACGATCCCCATCGACGACCTCGCCGTTGGCGACCTGTTCGTCGTCAGGCCGGGGGAGAGGATCGCGACGGACGGCGTCGTGGAGTCCGGGTTCGCGGCCGTGGACGAGAGCATGCTCACCGGCGAGTCCCTTCCGGTCGACGTCACCGCCGGCGACAGTGTCACCGGCGCCACGGTCGCGAGCGGCGGACGGCTGGTCGTGCGGGCCACCCGGGTCGGCAGCGCCACGAAACTCGCGCAGATGGCCCGGCTCGTCGAGGCCGCCCAGCTCGGAAAGGGCCGCGTCCAGCGTCTTGCCGACCGCATTTCGGCGATCTTCGTGCCTGTCGTCATCGTTCTTGCCGCCGTCGTGCTCGTGGCCTGGGTGCTCACCGGCAACCCTGTCGCGTCAGGGTTCACCGCGGCCGTCGCCGTGCTCATCATCGCCTGCCCCTGCGCCCTCGGGCTGGCCACGCCGGTCGCCCTGCTCGTCGGGACGAGCCGCGGCGCGCAGTCCGGCATTCTCATCACCGGACCCGAGGCGCTGGAACGGGCCCGCGGGATCGACATGATCGTGCTCGACAAGACCGGCACGGTGACCACCGGGGTCATGACCCTCACCGGCGTCACGGTGACGGACGACATGGCGCTGCGCCGAGCCGCGTCCCTCGAAGCCCACTCGGAGCATCCGATCGCCCGCGCCCTCGTCGCCGGGGCAGGTCCGGTTCCTCTTCTCCCCGTCACCGGGTTCGCATCGGCCTCCGGGCTGGGCGTCACCGGCACGGTCGACGGCCTGCACGTCGTCGTCGGGCGGCCGCGGTTCGCCGCGGAACACGGCTGCGCGATGTCCGCCGTCCTCGCCGACGCGGTGTCGGCCGCTGAGACTTCCGGGGCGACCGTCGTCGTGGCCGGGTGGCACGGAGAGGTCCGCGGGGTCTTCGCCGTCTCGGACTCCGTGAAGCCAGGCGCCCGTGCCGCCGTCGACCGGCTCAGGCGACAGGGCCTCACCCCGATCCTGGTCACCGGAGACAACGAACGCGCAGCACACCGTGTGGCCGCCGAGGTCGGCATCGACCGGGTGATCGCCGGTGTTCTGCCGGAACAGAAAGTCGACGAGGTCCGTCGCCTCCAGGGTTCCGGGCACCGCGTCGCGATGGTCGGTGACGGGGTCAACGACGCCGCAGCGCTGGCCACAGCCGACCTCGGCATCGCCATGGGAACCGGAACGGATGCCGCCATGTCGGCCGCCGACATCACCCTGGTCCGTGCAGAGCTCGGCGCCGTGCCGGATGCCGTCGCGCTGTCCCGGCGCACGCTCAGCACCATCCACGGCAACCTGTTCTGGGCCTTCGCCTACAACGTCGCCGCGATCCCGCTCGCGGCGTTCGGCCTGCTCAATCCGATGGTCGCCGGGGCGGCCATGGCGTTCTCGAGTCTCTTCGTCGTGCTGAACAGCCTGCGCCTGCGTCACTTCGCCCCGGGCGCCTGAACGTCGACCGCACCACGCCGACGGCGAATCCAGCGAATTCCCGGGCGTCCATGCCCTACAATTGCTGTGCGCCCGCTTTTCGCGGTGCGTCGATCCGCATGAAGATTTCGCGTTGATCGGCCACCGAACCAGCGCCCGCATGTCTCGGCCAGTGGCATCCGCCCGGCCATTCGACTGCTCAGGAGGAGCATGCCGCACACCGGTACACGACGTTCATCCGGCCGACAGGCCAACCGCGGCTCGTCATCATCGCGCGGTTCCCAGGTTCGGGGTTCCGGGTCGCGACACGACGACGAAGCGCCCATCATCCCGATCCTCGCCCGCAAGGTGCGCGAGGTCGAGGCGAAAGCCCAGAAGGGCAAGGTGGGTCCGACCAACCGGACCAAGTTCCAGGTGATCGCGTTCCTCGTGCGTGAGGAACGCGCGAAGGTCAAGGCAGACAAGGACCTCAGCGATGCCTCGCGCGTCGAACTCCTCAAGCGCCTCGACGGCGTGGCCACCATCCTGGCCAAGACCGCAGCCCGCGACACGTCGCTCATCACCCTCCTCGAAGCGGATGCCGCGACAACGCCCGTCGCGCAGAAACTCCGACGCGACTGGCTGATCGAGTCCGGCGCCGAACTGAGCCCAGACGAGCTCATCATCACCACGAGCAAACCGGCCGTTGAGGCCGTCGTGCCGGCCGAGCTCGCCGAGAAGCAGGTCATCCCGCAGTCGGTCAAATCCCGCCTGCTCGCCAACCCGTTCCTCGCCCCCGACCTCGACCAGCCCGCGCCGCCGCCGCCCGTCCGCGGCCGTCTCGGCAACTGGGAACTCATGGGCCCGCTGTACAAGGCCTTCGAACAGGGTTCAGGCGGCCGTGCCGCCAGTATGGACCTGCCCGAGGCGCCGAAGATCGACCGGCTGTCGCCGAAGAACCTCGAAATCATGCGGCACCAGGCCCGTTTCGTCGAATCCGTTCGTGACGGGCACCGCACCTTCCTGCTCGCCGACGAACCGGGTCTCGGCAAGACGGCCCAGTCGGTGCTCGCCGCCTCGGTCGCGAACGCCTACCCGCTGCTGGCCGTGGTGCCGAACGTGGTGAAGATGAACTGGGCCCGCGAAGTCGAACGGTGGACGCCGAACCGACGCGCCACCGTCGTGCACGGCGACGGCCGGGACCTCGACGCCTTCGCCGACGTCGTCATCGTCAACTACGAAGTGCTCGACCGTCACCTCGCCTGGCTCGGAACCCTCGGGTTCAAGGGCATGGTCGTCGATGAGGCGCACTTCATCAAGAACCTGCACTCGCAGCGGTCGCAGCATGTCCTCTCACTGTCCCAGCGCATCCGCAAGCAGACGCCCGGCGGAAACCCGCTCCTGATGGCGCTCACCGGAACACCGCTGATCAACGACGTCGAGGATTTCAACGCGATCTGGCAATTCCTGGGCTGGACCCAGGGCGACAAGCCCGCGCCCGCGCTGATGGAGAAGCTTGAAGACACCGGGCTCACCCCGGCCGACCGGGAGTTCTACCCCGAAGCACGCAGCGCCGTGATCGACATGGGCATCGTCCGGCGCCGCAAGGTCGACGTGGCCAAGGACCTGCCGTCGAAGATGATCGCCGACATGCCGGTCGAACTCGACGACGACCTCGGGCGTTCCATCCGCGACGCCGAGCGTGAACTCGGCGCGAGGCTCCTCGCCAAGTACCGTCGGATCCTCGACGCACGCGGCGAACGCGCCTCGTTCGGCGGAGGCCCGGACACCGACATCATGCGCCTCGTCGCGCAGGGTGAACTCGATGAGGCGAAGGCCTCCGGCGGCGCCGAGAACGTCTTCACCATGGTGCGCAAGATCGGCCAGGCGAAGGCCGTCCTGGCATCCGACTACACCGCACAGCTGGCGCACTCCGTCGGCAAGGTGGTCTTCTTCGCGAAGCACATCGACGTCATGGACACCGCGGAGCAGGTGTTCGCCGGCCGCGGGCTGCGCACCGTGTCGATCCGCGGCGACCAGTCGACCCCCGCGCGCCAGTTGGCCATCGACGCGTTCAACAACGACCCGTCCGTCGCCGTCGCGGTCTGTTCGCTCACTGCAGCCGGTGTCGGGCTGAACCTGCAGGCGGCCTCGAACGTCGTGCTCGCCGAGCTCAGCTGGACCGCGGCCGAGCAGACGCAGGCCATCGACCGGGTTCACCGTATCGGCCAGGAGGAACCCGTCACAGCCTGGCGGATCATCGCGGCGCACACCATCGACGCGAAGATCGCCGAACTCATCGACAGCAAACACGGGCTCGCAGCCCGTGCACTCGACGGCAGCGACCAGGATCTCGGGTCGAGCGACTCGGTGCAGCTCAACGCGCTCATCGCACTGCTGCGCGACGCGCTGGCGGCGTAGCAGTGGCGAAGGCGGCCGCGAAGCCGGCGGTGCCGGACTTCACGCGACCGGCGCTCGCCCCGGGCATCCTCGCGGCGATCGTGCTGTTCGTCGGCGTCGCCCTGATCGACAGCAGCCTGTTCATCATCGTGCGTTTCGTCGTAGCGATCCTCGCCATGATCATCGCGTGGTTCGCCATCCAGGCTCGCGCGTGGTGGTGGCTGATCGTTCTCGTTCCCATCATCGTGCTGTGGAACCCGATCGTCCCGCTGGAACTCAACGGGACGGGCTGGATGTCAGCGCAGCTGATCGCCCCGATCTTCTTCGTGGCGGCAGGCATCATGATAACCGTCCCCCGGGCCCAGACCAGCGCGCGCTGAGAATGCCCTGTCGGAGCTACGCTCCGGGTTCGGCGGTGAGCTCTTCGGCCTCGGCCGGGGTGTCGGCCTTCACCGAGGGATCATCGGCGACACGATCGGCCTGCTCGCCCGGTTCGTCCGTCACTGTGTCGCTGTCGGTGCCTGCACCGGCCGGTTCATCGGCGACGATGTCGGCATCCTGTGGCACAGAGAAGTCGGTGAGCGGGTCGTTGTCGTTCGTGTCGTGTGTCATGGTTCGAGGCTACGCGTGCGGCGCATCGAACTCCACTGTCGCGCTGCACTGTCGCGCTGCACTGTCGCATTGGGCGCGGCAGAATTCAGGCCGCGAGAGCGGCCTTCACGGCGAGAAGCGACGGGTTCGTCGCCGACGAGCCGTCCGGGTAGATCACGGTCGGAACCGTCTGGTTGCCGCCGTTGAGGCTCGCCACGAGGTCTGCTGTGCCCGGAACTTCTTCGATGTTGACTTCGGTGTACCCGATGCCGGCCTTGTCGAGCTGTGACTTCAGGCGGCTGCAGTAGCCGCACCAGGTCGTCGAGAACATCGTGATCGTGCCGGCAGTGGGGACAAAATCCATGAAAAGGGGCCTTTTCGTTGGGGGGCGAACGGGGGGCGGAAACCGCCGGCCAGCGAACGGGCCGGAACTCACGCTATCCTCAATGCAGCAATGGCGCTGCCTTTTTCATTCCCCTTTTTCCAGCACGAGGAACAACCCCATGAGAATTGGTGTGCTCACCAGCGGCGGCGACTGCCCCGGACTGAACGCCGTCATCCGCGGCGCTGTGCTCAAAGGCACCCGGATTCACAACCAGGAGTTCGTCGGCATCCGCGACGGGTGGAAGGGTCTCGTCGAGGGCCTGACCATGCCGCTCGACCGGCACAGCGTCCGCGGCCTGGGCAAGCAGGGCGGCACCGTGCTCGGCACCAGCCGTACCAACCCGTTCGAAGGACCCCACGGCGGCCCGGACAACATCCAGGCCACGATGGACCGGCTCGGCGTCCAGGCCCTCATCGCCATCGGTGGCGAAGGCACGTTGGCCGCCGCGAAACGACTGACGGATGCCGGCCTCAAGATCGTCGGCGTTCCGAAGACGATCGACAACGACCTCGACGCCACCGACTATTCCTTCGGCTTCGACACCGCCGTCGAAATCGCGACCGAAGCCATCGATCGCCTGCGGACCACCGGGGAATCGCACCGGCGCTGCATGGTGGTCGAGGTGATGGGACGCCACGTCGGCTGGATCGCCCTGCACGCCGGAATGGCTGCAGGCGCGCACGCGATCCTCATCCCCGAGCAACCCCAGTCGATCGAGCAGATCTGCGCGTGGGCGAAGAGCGTGGGTGACCGCGGCCGCGCGCCCGTCCTCGTGGTCTCCGAGGGTTTCACTCTCGACACGATGGAGAGCGCCCACTCCGAGAAGGGCCTCGACGCGTTCAACCGCCCGCGGCTCGGTGGCATCGCCGACGTGCTGGCGCCGATCATCGAGGAGCGCACCGGAATCGAGTCCCGCGCCACCGTGCTCGGCCACCTTCAGCGTGGAGGTGTGCCCAGCGCATACGACCGGGTGCTCGCGACCCGCCTCGGCATGGCGGCGATCGACTCCGTCATGAATGAGCAGTGGGGCACCATGGTCTCGCTCCGCGGGACTGAGATCGTCAACGTGCCGTTCGCCGACGCCCTCGGCGGGCTGAAGACCGTGCCGCAGGCCCGTTACGACGAAGCCGCCATCCTCTTCGGCTGACGCCGCCCGCGCCCGGCCACGATCGCGGGGTTCGTGAGCGGCCGGTCCGCGCGGCCATGCCGTTCGTCTGACGCTGATGCAGGTTCTGGCGCCCGAAACCCGGCGTTTGCGTCAGATAAGCGGGCGGATGCGGCGAGGCGGGATGAGCGGATGCATCGGCACGGTTCGGTGGTTCGTCTGACGCTGATGCAGGTTCTGGCGGGGGCGGTTTCAAGCGGTCATTGCAACAGCACCTGTTCGATGACTTCGGCCGGCTTCGCGAACTCGAGTCGTTTGCGGGGCCGGTCGTTCATTTC
>NZ_JBEPSK010000009.1:0-109335 GCF_040548835.1 Mycetocola sp. 2940 | reverse complement strand
CCCATCGGGATGGCCGCCATGCGCTCGAGCGCGTGCGGAAGCAACGCGCCGGGGCCCCCCGGGGGGGGGGGGGGGGGGGGGGGGGGGGGCGCCCCCCCCCGCGCCCCCCCCCCCCCGCCCCCTCGGTCAGATCCGGTCGCGGTTCTTTCCGCGCAGTGAGGCGTCGTCGCCCTCGAGTTCGATCTCCTCACGGCTGACGTCCTCGGTGACCGTCTGCTGCTCAGTGACGGTGTCCTTGTCGAGCCGGACACGTTCCACGGGCACGGTCTCCTTGTCGACGACGACCCGTTCTTCGGTGAGCGTGACTTCGTGCTCTTCGTCGCTCAGGCCGGGACCCGACAGGGCGTCGTCGATGTTGGCATCCGTGATCGGCTCACGCTCGAGCCGGACCTCTTCGCGCTGCACCGGAACCGTGACGTTCTGCTGCTCGGTGACGACGTACTTGCGCAGGCGCGCCTTGCCCGTCTGCACTTTCTGCGTGCCCACGTTGAGCTGTTCCTCGGAGCGCGTCATCGCGGAGTCGGTGTTGGGCCCGGAGGTGTCGCGTCCAGGGCCTCCCACGGTGTCGCGAAGGTCAGCGTCCGTGTAGTCCGCCGTGTCGTACTCGGTCCCGGTGTTGCCGACGCTCATGCCGTAATACTCGTAAAGCGTCTCCTGGTCTTCCGTGCTGAGGTCGCCGTCCACGTCGACCCGCGGAGCATCCTTCACGAAGGCCTTGTCGTACTGTACCCGCACCCCGTCCGCATCCATCGTGGCGTTCTCGAGGGGCACGAAGGATTCGCTGGTCCCGAAGAACCCGGTGTTGACGCTGGCCCAGATTGCGTGGCCGTCGTCCGGGTCGACGTACACCTGGCCGATGGTGCCGATCTTGTGTCCGTCGTTGTCGTACGCGTGTGAGCCGATGACGGCGTCAATGGAGCTGGTCTCGATCATCAGATATTTCCTTTGCTTACTTGTGGTTCGCACAGGGGGCATCAGGCGAGAATCAGCAGCCCGGAGTCGGTGCTGCCGCGACAGCAAGTATGCGTCCGGAGGTCGGAAATTTCGCGGGGCTTGACTCTTAGAGAACCGTGACCGAGGATGCGCCCCGGGGTGCAGCACATCGCGTTCGACGTTGTCAATGCGCGCCGGGGATGACCGTTTCGGCCCGGCAGAGGGCATTATTAAGCCATGTCAGAACAACGCATCGATCCGTCGACACAGGCCGATCCGTCCGCGAAACGCGTCGCGAGCCACTGGCCGTGGATTTCGGGAGGCGTCGCGCTCGCGCTCGGTCTGGTCCTCGCCTTCCTCATCGTGCAACGAGGCAACGAGCTGCCGTTCATGCTCGACTCCGAGTGGAGCGAAGAAGTCTTCGACGAGAACCGGCTGCCGTTCCTGGAGTGGATGTCGTACGGCATGAACTGGCTCGGCGGAGGCGCCTTCGCGACCTTCATCCTGCCGATCCTCATCGTGGTCCTCCTGCTGGTTCTGAAGCGCCCCTGGTCTGCGCTGTTCTTCGCGCTGGCGTCGCTCGCCAGCGTCGCCGTCGTGCAACTGCTCAAGAACCTGGTCGACCGGGCTCGGCCCGAAGAGATGCTCGTCCTGAGCGACCACGGCTCGTTCCCGTCCGGTCACGCCGCGAACGCCGCGACCATGGCGGTCGCGCTGGGCATCATCTTCCCGAGGGTCTGGGTCTGGATCGCGGGCGCGATCTGGGTCGCCCTGATGATGTTCTCCCGCACCTATCTCGGCGTGCACTGGCTCACCGACACCATCGGTGGGGCGCTCCTCGGTGCGGGCGTCGTGCTCATCCTCTGGGCGCCGTTCGCCGCGAAGATCTCGGGTGAGCCGGTGCGCAAGAAATCCTCGGCCGTCCCCGACCGCAAGGAGTCGGTGGCATGATTCCGGCCCGCGAGCAGGCGGATGCGGCCGCGCGAGACTGCGCTGCTGACATCCGTCCTGCCGCGAGCCTGAACGACTACGCCGCCATCTGCCGCCTGCTCGACGACACCTGGGGGCGCGGCTCGGGTTCAGACCCGTCGTTCATCCAGGCCATCGCCCACGCCGGCAACACCGTCCTGCTCGCCGAGCGCGATGGCCGCGTGATCGGCGCCGTCGTCGGGATCCTCGGCTGGAACGAGGGGCTGCACGTCCACTCGCACGTAGCCGCCGTCACGCCGTCGGCCCGCGGCGGAGTGGGATTCGCCCTCAAGCTTGCGCAGCGCGCTCTTGCCCTCGACAACGGCGTGACCGAGGCGCGGTGGACGTACGACCCGCTCATCCGACGCAACGCCCATCTCAACCTCGAGAAGCTGGGCGCGAAGGTGCGCGCGTTTCACCCGGATTTCTACGGCCGGCTCGACGACGCCATCTCCGGCGCCGACCGCAGCGACCGGTTCGAGGTCAGCTGGCAGCTGGACTCACCGGAGGTGTCCGACGCCATCGCACGGTCGCTCACCCGAGCCGGTCCGATACGGGAGTACACCCCGCCGGTTGTACCCGCGCACGACCATGGCATCCGCTTCGAACTTCACCCGGATTTCGAGGCGCTGCGGCAGGACGATCCGGATGCCGCGACGGAGTTCCGTGAGGCATCCCGCGCGGTCTTCGTGCCGGCTTTCGCCGAGGGCCTGGCGGTCGAGTTCGTGAACGGCGGCTACGTGTTCGTGTGACCCCCGATCGAGCCGGGCAGCGCCCTTCGACGCGGCCGCGGGTCTCTTTGCCGGGCGCGAGTGCATCTGCACCGGCGCGCGGCAGGAACACCCGCGTCGCGGATGCCCGCACTGCCCGTCTCTCCAGCCAGCGGGGCCTGGGCACGGCACGCTAGGGTCGGGCCATGACGGTCGAATCGATCACCCTCCACCGGATCCGGATGCCCCTCGTGCGCCCATTCGAGACGAGCTTCGGGCGTGAGACGGCCCGGGTCGTCCTGCTCGTCCACCTCGTCACCGAGACCGGCGAGGGCTGGGGTGAATGCGTCGCCGGGTCGACTCCGGCTTACAGCTCGGAGTACGTCGAGGGCTGCGCCCACGTCATCGAGCACCACCTCGCACCGCTCTTGTTCGGCGCCGTCGATCCCCAGGCCGCGGACCTCGAGCGCCTGTTTGCTCCGGTCGTCGGGCACCGCATGGCGAAGGCAGCGCTCGAGGCAGCGGTCCTCGATGCCGAACTGAGGGCATCCGGAACCAGCGTCGCCCGGTATCTCGGCGCCGTCCGCACCGAGGTCGACTGCGGGGTCTCGGTCGGCATCAGCCCCTCGATCGACGACCTGCTCGCCGAAGTGCAAGGCTACGTCGACGCCGGG
Source organism: Mycetocola sp. 2940 (assembly GCF_040548835.1). NCBI lineage: Bacteria > Bacillati > Actinomycetota > Actinomycetes > Micrococcales > Microbacteriaceae > Mycetocola > Mycetocola sp. 2940. The sequence continues at coordinate 106,049 of NZ_JBEPSK010000009.1, read as the reverse complement.
TACCGCCGCATCAAACTGAAGATCAAACCGGGCTGGGACCTCGAGCCGGTTCGCCGGGTGCGTGAGCTTCTCGGGCCGGATGCCGCGCTGCAGGTCGACGCGAACACCGCGTACACGAGGGACGACATCGCGCATCTTCGGCAGCTCGACTCCTCCCGGCTGCTGCTCGTCGAGCAGCCGTTCGACGAGGAGGACATCGCCTCCCACGTCGCCCTCGCCCAGGCGATCGAAACCCCGGTCTGCCTGGACGAGTCGATCGTGTCGGTCGGGGTCGCGATCGACGCGATCGAGCGTGGCGCGACCTCCATCATCAACATCAAGCCGGGGCGGGTCGGCGGGTACCTGCCCGCGGTCGCGATCCATGATGCGTGTCTCGCCCGCGGCATCCCGGTCTGGTGCGGCGGCATGCTCGAGACCGGCATCGGCCGGGCGATGAACGTGGCGCTCGCCGCGCTGCCGGGTTTCACGCTGCCGGGGGATACGAGCGCATCGGACCGCTATTACGCCGAGGATCTCACCGAACCGTTCGTGCTGAACGACGGCCGGCTCGCCGTGCCGAGCGGGCCGGGCTCCGGCGTGACCGTGCGCACCGAACTCGTACGCGACTGGGCGCTCCGGCCGCCGGTGCTGTTGCGGCCGCACTGAGCCCGAAAAACGTCCTTCGGACGGATCCACCCGGTGCGCCGCGTGTTCTCGACCGGAGCGAGTGACATGGCGCCGTTCTGACATGCGCAGTGCAAACTCCTCGAAGACCGTCACAATGGACGTGGCTCCGGTGTCCGCCGGCGTTTCCCGTACAGCGCCTTGCGGCGCACGAAAGGCAGACGTGACAGACGTCCTCGGCACGAACTGGTCCGGCAACCACGCCTACCGCGCTCGGCGCATCGAAGCACCGGCGAGCGTGGAGGACGTGCAGCACCTGCTGCGGGACGCGACCTCGGTTCGTGCGCTGGGAACCCGCCACTCCTTCAACACCATCGCCGACTCGGCGGACCTGCTGATCTCGACCGAGCTGCTGCGCTTCGACCCGGTCATCAGCGTCGAGGATCGAACCGTGACGGTGGGGGCCGGCATCCGTTACGGGGATCTTGCGGGTGAGCTGCAGGCGGCCGGGTGGGCGCTGCCGAACCTGGCGTCGCTGCCGCACATCTCCATCGGCGGTGCGATCGCGACCGGGACGCATGGCTCGGGCAACCGGGTTCCGTCGCTCGCTGCCTCGGTTGCCGGTGTCGAGCTCGTGCTTGCTTCGGGGGAGGTGCTGCAGCTGCGCCGCGGCGACGCTGACTTCGACGGTGCCGTTGTGAGCCTCGGCGCGCTCGGGATCGTGACGCGGGTCACCCTCGACATCGAGCCCACCTTCGACATCGAGCAGTCCGTGTTCGAGCGGCTCGCGTTCTCCGCCGTCGAGGAGAACTTCGATGCGATCACGGGTTCCGCGTACAGCGTGTCGCTCTTCACGACGTGGCGGGATCCGGATGTTCTCGACCAGGTCTGGCTGAAGCGCCGGAAGGCGGATGTCGCAGCCCCGTCCGACCTGTTCGGTGCGACCCCGGCGACCGCCGACCGGCATCCGCTGCCCGGGATCTCTGCCGAGAACTGCACCGCGCAGATGGGAGTGCCGGGGCCGTGGCTGGATCGGCTGCCGCATTTCCGGCTGGACTTCACTCCGTCGAACGGGGAGGAACTGCAGTCCGAGTACCTCGTGCCGCGGCGGCACGCGGTCGACGCGCTGCGGGCCGTGAGGGCCCTGGCCGGGCGGATCGCGCCGCTGCTGCAGGTGTGCGAGGTGCGGACGTTCGCCGCCGACACCCTGTGGCTGAGTGGGGCGTATGACACCGACGCGGTGGGGCTGCATTTCACCTGGCTCAAGAAGCAGCCCGAGGTGGAGGCGCTGCTGCCGACCCTCGAGGCGGCGCTAGTGCCGTTCGCCGTGCGGCCGCACTGGGGCAAGGTCTTCACCGCGGATGCGGCTGCCCTGGAGCGGGTCTATCCACGGCTCCCGGACTTCCGCGAGCTCGCTGCGCGTCTGGACCCTTCGCGGGTGTTCGTGAACGAGTTCCTCGAGCGGACGGTGCTGCCCGCCTGACCTCCCGAATGCGCGACGGTGCCCGGCGGCCCGTGCGCAACGGCGGTGTTTTTCGCCGGAAACGGCCGTTTCGGGCCGGCTCGCGGGCTGCGGGGCGAAATCTCCGCAGGAGCAAACGGCGCCAGCGCAAGGCTCCCGCCCAACCGGTGCATGGGACCCCACCGCTGGCTAGGCTCAAGCCATGAACGACGACCGGCCCGACCCACTCGCCGCAGCCCGCGCTGAAGCGACCGCGCTCGCTGCTGCTGCCGAACAGGCACAGGCGGCGGCAGCCGCAGCGCTGAAACGGCTCGAAGACGCAGCCGCTGCCGCGAAAGCGGACGCGGAGGCCCAATCGCAGGCGACGGTCGCCCACGCTGAGGCAGACGGCACCGCGGCGACGGAAGCCGCCCACGCCGCAGCCGACGCAGCCACCGCGGCCAAAGACCGGACGACCGAAGCCGCCGCAACAGCCGCAGCCGAGGCGACCGCGACTGCGCAGGCTGCGGCGGATCAGACCACCATCGCTGCCCGGGATGCCGCTGAGGCCGCTGCGGCCACGACCGCTGCTGCCCGGCAGACGGCGCCCGAGCCCACAGCGGGGCCGGTCGCCGGGGCATCCGGCGCCCTGGCCTCCCAACTCGGGATCGCGCCGAGCGGACCGGCCGACCTGGCGTCCACTCCGCCCACCCCACCCGTCGAACCGGCATCCGCAACGCCGGGCCCGCTCAACTCGGCCGACGTGGAGAAGATCCGCGCCGGCTATGCCTTCGCGGGGCCTGCCCTCGAGATGGGCGCGCTCGTCAACGGCGACCCCCTGCCCGACGTTCAGGTGCGCATCCCGCTCGCGATGATGAACCGGCACGGCCTCGTCGCGGGCGCCACGGGCACCGGCAAGACCCGCACCCTGCAGGGTCTCGCCGAGCAGCTCAGCGCCCACGGCGTCTCGGTGTTCGCCGCCGATATCAAAGGCGACCTGTCGGGGATGGCTGTTCCTGGGGAGGGCAGCGAGAAACTCCTGGCGCGCACAAGCGGTATCGGGCAGGACTGGACCCCTGAGGCGTTCCCGCTCGAATACTTCTCGCTCGGCGGTGTCGGGCGGGGAGTACCGATCCGCGCGACCATCGCCGGGTTCGGGCCGATCCTGCTGAGCAAGGTCCTCGGTCTCAATGACACCCAGGAGTCGAGCCTCGGCCTCGTGTTCCACTACGCGGACAAGGCCGGGCTGCCGCTGCTCGACCTCACCGACCTGCGCGCCGTCCTCAGCTTCCTCGCGAGCGACGAGGGCAAGCCCGAGCTGAAGGAACTCGGCGGGCTCTCCGGCGCCACCGTCGGGGTGATCCTGCGCGAGCTCATCACCTTCGCCGACCAGGGCGCCGACGTCTTCTTCGGCGAACCGGAGATCGACACGGCGGAGTTCCTCCGCACCACCGACGGCAAGGGCATCATCAGCCTGCTCGAGGTGCCCGGCGTGCAGGACAAGCCCGCCCTGTACTCGACCTTCCTGATGTGGCTGCTCGCCGACCTGTTCAACGACCTGCCGGAGGTCGGCGATCTCGACCAGCCCAAACTCGTGTTCTTCTTCGACGAAGCGCACCTGCTGTTCCAGGACGCCTCCAAGGACTTCCTCGCCCAGATCACCCAGACCGTGCGGCTGATCCGCTCGAAGGGTGTCGGCATCTTCTTCGTGACGCAGACGCCGAAGGATGTTCCGGGTGACGTCCTCGCGCAGCTCGGCTCCCGCGTGCAGCACCAGCTGCGAGCCTTCACCCCCGACGACGCGAAGGCACTCCGGGCCACGGTGTCCACCTACCCGAACTCCGGCTACGACCTCGAGGAGACCCTCACCGTGCTCGGCACCGGCGAGGCGATCGTCACGGTGATGAACGAGAAGGGCGCCCCGTCGCCCGTGGCCTGGACCCGGCTCCGCGCACCCCAGGGACTGATGTCGCCGAGCACGGATGCCGCGATCGACGCGGCCGTCGAGGCATCCGCTCTGCTGCCGAAATACGGTGCCGCGGTCGACCGGGAGTCGGCCCGCGAGATGCTCGCCGCGAAGATGGAAGCGGCGAACCGGGCCGCCGCCGCCGAGGAGGAGGCGCTCGCGCGCGCGAAGGCCGAGGCCGAGTACGCGAAGCAGAAGGCGGCGATGGACAAGGCGCAGGCGGCCGCGCAGAAGAAGGCCGACGCTGAATACGAGCGGTTGCTCCGCAAGACGCGGGGAAGGACGCGCACGACATCGAAGCCGCAGAAGACCGTGCTCGAAGAAGTGCTCACCTCGCGCGCCACGAAGACCATCCTCACCGGCGTCGTCGAGGGCATCTTCGGCACGCGCCGCCGGCGGTAGACGGCTCGTTTGCAACTTCGGAGATCCGGGGGCATCGCCGCGGTCGGCCACCGATAGGGGTGTCAGGCGGCTGTTCTCCGAAGTTGCTGTCGCGGTTACCGCATAACGTTGAGCCGTGCCTCGGCGAGGGCGCCGATCCGGAGCGCGCGGCGCTCCTCGCCGGCGTCGCCGTCCTCGGCGAGCCAGCTCGCGCTGAGGCCGGTCCAGGCGACGGTCCACTCCAGGAGCGAGACGGGCGCGATACCCGCCAGCTCGCAGATGAGGTCGACGCGCCGGTCGAAGTGCCGCTCGGCGAGGGCCTGGGTCGGGTTGCACAGGATGTTCGTGTAGTCGAAGACCCGATGCCCGACGAGGAACTTCGGGTCGATCGCCAGCCAACGCTCGCCGAAGTCGAGGACGTTGCCGTGGTGCAGGTCACCGTGCAACACGACCCGGTCGGCCGGGGTGACCGGTTCGTCGAGGAGCCGGCGCGCCGTCGCCGCGGCCGGGGCGTACCCGGCATGGTCGGCGCGGGCAAAGAGCGACCCGAACCAGTCAGCCAACTCGATCAGCCCGTCCGGACGCGACCCGAAACGCCGAGCGGATGCCGCGTGCAACGTTCGCGCCACACCGCAGAGTATCCGCGTCGCCCGGTCGTCGTCCGACTCGCCGGCCAGCGACTCGCCGCCCCACTCCAGAACGGCGGCGTGGTCGTCGAGTTCGTGGACCCGGGCGGCGCCGGAGCCGTCCCACCAGGCCAGCAGGCGGCATCCGTTCGCCTCCTCCTCGATGCGGGCGACTTTGAGCATCGCCCGCTCGCCGCGCCGGAGGACCGGCTGCAGGTGCGACGAGGGCGTCGAGAACGCCGGACCGGCCGGGGTGAGCCGCCAGCGGCGGGCGTAATCGCCGAGCGTTGCGGGCTGCCAGGTCATGCGGTTCAGCCTACGAGGGGGAGGCCCGGTGCCGAATGTGCGCCGGACCTGCGTAAGCTCGGGCACGTGATGCGCATCCGACCCTATGAGCCCCGCGACCGTGCCGATGTCGTCGACATCTGCGTCCGAACCGGCGACAACGGGCAGGATGCCACGGGGCTGCACTCCTCGGACGACCTCCTCCCCGACATCTACGCCCTGCCCTATGTGACGCATGAGCCCGAGCTCGCCTTTGTCATCGACAACGGGGAACGGGCGGTCGGGTACATCCTCGGAGCGGCAGACACGCGGGCCTTCGCTGAGTGGTTCAGTTCCGGGTGGTGGCCGACCGTCGCCGAGAAGCACCCGGGCACCGGGGAACTCGAACGCTCCATCGTCGCCTCGGCAGCCAACCCGAAGCGGATGCTGATCGCCGCCGTCGACGAATACCCGGCTCACCTGCACATCGATCTGCTGCCCGAGGCGCAGGGCCAGGGCCTTGGCCGCCGGCTGATCGATACCCTGACCGGCGCCCTCGCCGAACGCGGCGTGCCGGGCGTGCACCTCGTTGTCGGCGCCGCCAACACGAAGGCGCAGGCGTTCTACCGCCGTGTCGGGTTCGCCGAACTGGCCTCCGACGCGGGTGGTGTCGTGATGGGACGGAAGACCGCTTAGGGCATCCGGCTGGGGCGCCGTTCGAACCAGTACAGCATCTCGGGTCGCGTGGACTGCAGCTCGTCGAGGGTGACCGGGTGGTCGATGTGCTCGATCGGAGCCATCGTCAGGTGGGAGGCGATGCGGTTGATGCCGTTGCGGGACCAGTATTCGCCGCGCATCCGCAACAGCGGGAGTCCGGCCTTGTCGAGCACGAACATCTGCAGCCGCGACTGCGACGCCATCGTGCGATGCATCTCGAGCAGGACCACACGACCGATCGACTCGAACGGCACACGAGTGGTACCGATGAAGAAACGGCGTTCGATCAGGTGCGTCGGCGTGACCATGACACACACGCGCCGGTACCGCACAATCGCGACGACAACAGCGGCGAAGATCAGCGCCTGGCCGATGGCGACCCACACCCACGCCCCCGTCGGTATCGTCAGCCAGTAGAGCACCAGCAACACCGGCACGCTCAACGCGAGCAATGCCGCGATCCCCTGAGCGAGAAGCCCCTGGCGAACGCGAACGGCCACCACTATCTCGTCGTTTTCAGTCATACTCGTCAAAATGCGCCCCCGCCTCGGAATTCATTCTGGTGCATGAACGCCAAAAACAGGTAGCCACCCTTTGGGGGACGGCTCCGAATGACGAAAAACGACGAGCGGATGCCACGGATGACGGCGTTTCCCGTTGATTCGAATGGGCCGACTGCGTTTCTGGTGTTCTGGCGGAGAATGGGGGATTCGAACTCCGGGTGGGCGGTGTGCGTTAACCCAACACGCTTTACGGCCCCGGCACGCAGGAACGCCCACCGTTTCCGGTGGGCGTTTCTGGTGTTCTGGCGGAGAATGGGGGATTCGAACTCCGGGTGGGCGGTGTGCGTTAACCCAACACGCTTCACGGCCCCGGCACGCAGGAACGCCCACCGTTTCCGGTGGGCGTTTCTGGTGTTCTGGCGGGGAATGGGGGATTCGAACTCCGGGTGGGCGGTGTGCGTTGACCCAACACGCTTCACGGCCCCGGCACGCAGAAACGCCCACCGTTTCCGGTGGGCGTTTCTGGTTTGTGGCGGAGAATGGGGGATTCGAACCCCCGAGGGCGTTAACCCAACACGCTTCACGGCCCCGGCACGCAGAAACGCCCACCGTTTCCGGTGGGCGTTTCTGGTGTTCTGGCGGAGAATGGGGGATTCGAACCCCCGAGGGCGTTAACCCAACACGCTTTCCAAGCGTGCGCCATAGGCCACTAGGCGAATCCTCCTGACCCGGCTGATTCGCTCGCGCGATTTCAACCTCAGCTATCCTACCGTGCTTCGCGGGGACATCCGAACGCGACGAATCGGGGTGCGCTCACGAAGCCTTCCGGAGTCTGTAGAATGGATACTGGCTCCTCGCGTGGCGCCATCCAGGCCAACTCCCCCAGGACGGAAACGTAGCAAGGGTAACCGGGCTCTGGCGGGTGCGCGAGGAGTCTTTTACGTTTAACCGCCGTTCAAATGCGCCAGGTCATCCGTTCCGGACGCAGGCATCCGGCGTACCGGGCGACCAGGGCCGGAACGGGTGACCACGGGCCCGATTCACCCTTTCCGGACGAGAACACCCGGCGTAACGCGTGTTCCTGACCGCAACGCGTGAAGTGGGTACGCGGGCGAGTGATCTCAAGGCCTTTCGTTGCCGAAGCCCCGCTTCCTAAGATGAGCCCATGCCCCCCACAACCGTAGACACCGAATCGCTCGCCGGAATCGACGCCTGGTGGAGGGCCGCGAACTACCTGTCGATCGGGCAGATCTACCTGCTCGACAACCCGCTGCTGCGCGAGACACTCACCAAAGAGCACATCAAGCCCCGGCTGCTCGGGCACTGGGGAACCACGCCGGGCCTCAACTTCGTCTACGCGCACCTCAACCGGGTGATCCGCGAGCGCAGCCAGTCGATGCTCTACATCGCCGGCCCCGGCCACGGCGGACCCGGCATGGTCGCCAACGCCTACCTCGAAGGCACGTACTCCGAGGTCTACGCGCGGGTCAGCCAGGACGAGGAGGGGATGCAGCGGTTGTTCCGCCAGTTCTCGTTCCCCGGCGGCATCCCGAGCCATGTCGCACCGGAGACCCCGGGGTCGATCCATGAGGGCGGCGAGCTCGGCTACGCGCTGAGCCACGCCTACGGAGCGGCCTTCGACAATCCCGACCTGGTCGTCGCCGCCGTGGTCGGCGACGGGGAGGCGGAGACCGGTCCGCTCGCCACGAGCTGGCACTCGAACAAGTTCGTCGACCCGGTGCAGGACGGGGTCGTGCTGCCGATCCTGCACCTCAACGGGTACAAGATCGCGAACCCGACCATCCTCGCCCGCATCCCCGAGAGCGAACTGCTCGACCTCATGCGGGGGTACGGCCACAACCCGTACCTCGTCTCCGGAGGGTTCGACGGCGAAGACCCGATGCTCGTGCACACCCGCATGGCCGAGGCCCTCGACGCGGTGATGGACGAGATCGCCGCGATCAAGAGAACAGCCGCCGAACGGCACGAGGCGGGCGAGGAGTTCGAGCGCCCGCGCTGGCCGATGATCATCCTCCGCACCCCCAAGGGCTGGACCTGCCCGACCGAGATCGACGGTGAACCGGTCGAGAACACGTGGCGGGCGCACCAGGTCCCCCTCGCAAACGCGCGGGACACGGATGCCCACACGCGCGTCCTCGAGGACTGGCTGCAGTCGTACCGCCCCGACGAACTCTTCGACGCCGACGGCCGGCTGAACCGAGAGATCGCGGACCTGGCCCCAGCAGGCCCCCTGAGGATGAGCGCCACCCCGCACGCCAACGGGGGAGTGCTGCGCCGCGACCTCGACCTGCCCGACTTCCGCGACTACGCCGTCGACGTTCCGTCGCCCGGCGCGACGACGGGGGAAGCGACGAAGGTCCTCGGCACCTGGCTGGCCGATGTCATCGCCGAGAACCCGACCAACTTCCGCATCTTCGGCCCGGACGAGACGGCATCGAACCGGCTTGCCCCTGCCGTCTACGAGCACACCGACAAGCAGTGGAACGCCGAGGTTCTGCCCGTCGACACGCACCTCGCCCGCGCCGGCCGGGTGATGGAGGTGCTCAGCGAACACCAGTGCCAGGGCTGGCTCGAGGGCTACCTGCTGACCGGGCGGCACGGCCTGTTCAACTGTTACGAAGCGTTCATCCACATCGTCGACTCGATGTTCAACCAGCACGCCAAATGGCTGAAGACCTCCCGCGAGATCCCGTGGCGCCTGCCCGTGTCGAGCCTCAACTACCTGCTGTCCAGCCACGTCTGGCGGCAGGACCACAACGGCTTCAGCCACCAGGACCCCGGCTTCATCGACCACGTCGTCAACAAGAAAGCGGATGTCGTGCGGGTTTACCTGCCACCGGATGCCAACACGCTGCTCTCCACGTACGACCACTGCCTGCGGTCGGTCGACTACGTCAACGTCGTCGTGGCCGGCAAACAGCCGCAGGCCAACTGGCTGACCATGGACGAGGCGATCGCCCACTGCAGCCGGGGTCTCGGCATCTGGGACTGGGCAGGCACCGAGACGGACAACACCGAGCCGGACGTCGTTCTCGCCTGTGCCGGCGACGTGCCGACCGTCGAGACGCTCGCGGCGGCATCCATTCTGCGGGAACGCCTTCCTGAGTTGTCGGTCCGTGTCGTCAACGTGGTGGACCTCATGCGTCTGCAGGGGGAGGAGGAGCATCCGCACGGGCTCTCCGACACCGAATACGACACCATTTTCACCACGGAGAAGCCGGTCGTCTTCGCCTACCACGGCTACCCGTGGCTCATCCACCGGCTGACGTACCGTCGCACCGGACACGACAACCTGCACGTGCGCGGCTACAAGGAGGAAGGCACGACCACGACGCCGTTCGACATGGTCATGCTCAACGACCTCGACCGGTACCGGCTCGTCATCGACGTGATCGACCGGGTGCCGCAGCTCGCCGCGACCTGTGCCGGACTTCGGCAGGAGATGCAGGATGCCCGCCTGACCGCCCGCCAGTACACCCGGGATCACGGCGAGGACATCCCCGAGGTCGCCGACTGGACGTGGCCAACGCCGGAGAGCTGATTTCGGTACGGCCGCGGGCGGCCTACTCAATCAGCGGACACGGCCGCGGGCCTTAGGCTGTAACCCGTGGCCAAAAGCATCTACATCACATCCGCTGAAGGACAGACAGGCAAGTCGACGATCGCGCTCGGCACGCTCGACACCCTCTCGCACCAGGTCCAGCGCGTGGGGGTGTTCCGGCCGATCGCCCGGTCGACTTCGGAGCGTGACTACGTCGTCGAACTCCTGCTCAGCCACGACAGCGTCGACCTCGACTACGACGAGTGCATCGGCGTCACCTACGACGACGTGCACGCGGATGCCGACGCAGCCCTCTCGCACATGGTCGAGCGGTACAAGGCCGTCGAAGCCCAGTGTGACGCCGTCGTCATTCTCGGTTCCGACTTCACCGACGTCGGCAGCCCCACCGAACTGGGGTACAACGCGCGGATCGCCACGAACCTCGGCGCGCCCGTTCTGCTCGTGCTCGGCGGCCGATCGAACCAGGGCTCCGGCGAACGCCTCGGCCAGGCCGACCCGCGCAGCGCCGATCAGATGGGTGACATCGCCGAACTCGCCCTCCTCGAACTGAAGAACGCGCACGCCACCCTCCTCGCCGTCATCGCCAACCGGGTCGACGCCGACCACCTTGCCGAGGTCACCGCGGCGATCGAGAAAGCCGAACCGGGCGTGCCGGTCTGGGCCATCCCCGAGGACCCGTACCTCATCGCCCCGAGCATGGAATCGATCATGCGCGCCACGAACGGCGTGCTCCTCAAGGGCGACCCGGGCCTCCTCGGCCGCGAAGCGCTCGGTGTCGTGGTCGCGGGCATGGGCATGGTCAACGTGCTTCCGCGGCTCATCGAGGGTGCCGTGCTCGTCGTCGCCGGCGACCGCACCGAGGTCCTCCTCGCCGCGATGATGGCGCAGAGCTCAGGCACCTTCCCGTCGATCGCGGGCATCGTGCTCAACGGCGGGTTCGACCTGCCCGAGCCCGTCGAACGACTCCTCGACGGTCTGCCTCAGACGCTGCCGATCATCCGGACCGACCTCGGCACCTACGACACGATCGTCGCGATCACCCGCACGCGCGGACGCCTCGCCGCCGACTCGCAGCGCAAGTACGATGCCGCGCTTGCTCTCTTCGAGAAAAACGTCGACGCCGAGGGCCTGCTGACGCTGCTCCAGCTGAGCCGCACCGACGTCGTCACGCCGCTCATGTTCGAATACGGCCTGCTCGAACGAGCCCGGGCGAACCGCAAGCACATCGTGCTGCCCGAGGGTGACGACGACCGCATCCTGCGCGCAGCGCACACCCTGCTCGCCCGCGGCGTCGCCCAGCTCACGATCCTGGGCGAGACGTTCGAGGTGCGCTCCCGCGCCATCGAACTGGGCCTCGACATCTCGGCTGCCGAGGTCCTGTCACCGCACGACCCGGTCCTCGGCCTGAAATTCGCCGAGGAATACGCGCGGATCCGCGCCCACAAGGGAGTGACGCTCGACCAGGCGCGCGACCAGGTCAGCGACGTCTCCTACTTCGGGACGATGATGGTGCACATGGGCCTCGCCGACGGCATGGTCTCCGGCGCCACCCACACCACAGCCCACACGATCCGCCCCGGCTTCGAGATCATCAAGACGAAACCCGGCGTCAACGTCGTCTCGTCGGTGTTCCTCATGGCCCTCGAGGACCGGGTCCTCGTCTACGGCGACTGCGCGGTCATCCCCGACCCGGATGCCTCCCAGCTCGCCGACATCGCGATCTCGTCGACCGAGACCGCCGTGCAGTTCGGCATCGACCCCCGGGTCGCCATGCTGTCGTACTCCACCGGCGAATCCGGCTCGGGCGTCGACGTCGAGAAGGTCCGTGAGGCCACCGCCCTCGTGCGGTCGCGCCGCCCCGACCTCCTCGTCGAAGGCCCGATCCAGTACGACGCCGCAGCGGATGCCGCGGTGGGCGCCTCGAAGATGCCCGGTTCCGAGGTGGCCGGCCGTGCCACCGTGTTCATCTTCCCCGACCTCAACACCGGCAACAACACGTACAAGGCGGTGCAGCGCTCCGCCGGCGCGGTCGCGATCGGCCCGGTGCTCCAGGGCCTCAACAAACCGATCAACGACCTCTCCCGCGGCGCCCTCGTGCAGGACATCGTCAACACCGTCGCCATCACCGCGATCCAGGCGCAGGGAGACGCACCCGCATGAGCACCGTTCTCGTGGTCAACTCCGGATCGTCGTCGTTCAAATACCAGCTCATCGACATGGACACCGAGCAGATGCTCGCCACCGGCCTGGTCGAGCGCATCGGTGAGAGCGCCGGGCACGCCGTCCACACCATCCCCGAAGACGACGTGCCGTCGGCCGACCGAACGGATGCCCCGCAGACGTCGGAGCGGGACCTTCCGATCCCCGACCACACCGCCGGGTTCCGGGTCATGCTCGACGCCTTCGAAGCGAACGGGCCGTCGCTCACGCGGCATCCGCTTCGCGCCATCGGTCACCGCGTCGTCCACGGCGGCAAGCGATTCTTCGAACCGACGCCGATCACCAATCTCGTGAAGATCAACATCGAAGAACTCGCCGAACTCGCGCCCCTTCACAACCCGGCGAACCTGCAGGGCATCGAGGCGGCGCAGAAGGCCTTCCCGGATGTTCCGCACGTCGCCGTCTTCGACACGGCGTTCCACCAGACGCTCGCGCCGGCCGCATACAGCTACGCCATCGATGCGGCGCTCGCCGAGAAGCACCGGGTGCGCAAGTACGGCTTCCACGGCACCTCCCACAAGTTCGTGTCTGAGGAGGCCGCCGCGTTCCTCGGGCGCCCGCTCGCCGACCTCAACCAGATCGTCCTCCACCTCGGCAACGGGGCGTCGGCCACCGCCGTCTCCGGTGGCCGCTCGGTCGAGACGTCGATGGGACTGACTCCGCTCGAAGGCCTCGTCATGGGCACCCGGTCCGGCGACATCGATCCGGCGGTCCTCATCCACCTGCACCGGCGCACCGGGATGAGCTTCGACGACATCGACACCCTGCTCAACCGCAAGAGCGGGCTGCTGGGGATGGCGGGCGCCAACGACATGCGCGATGTGCTCAGCCGTTCCGCCGCCGGCGACGAGAAGGCCACGGTGGCGTTCGACGTCTACGTGCACCGGCTCAAGGGGTACGTCGGCAACTACCTGGCCCAGCTCGGCCGGGTCGACGTCATCACCTTCACCGCCGGGGTGGGGGAGAACTCAGCCCCGGTTCGCGCGGCCGCACTGTCGGGACTCGAGGCATTCGGCATCCGTCTGGATCCCGAACGGAACGAGGAGAAGTCGCGCGAGGCGCGACGCATCTCCACCGACGATTCAGACGTTGCTGTGCTGGTGATCCCCACCAACGAAGAACTCGAGATCGCCCGGCAGACGATGTCGGTCGTATGACAGGCGCCCGCTCGGAGGGGCTCGGATCGCGGTGGTTCGGGTTCCGGCCAGAGGTTGCGTTCCAGCTCGCGAACGTTCTGGTCGTCCTCGTCGCCATTCTCATCGCCGCTCTGATCGACCCGGCCCCCCTGCGCACGACCGCCTTCGCGATCGCGATCGTGATCTTCGCCGTGGCGACCGTGCTCTCGCTCATTCTCGGGCGCACCGGGTCGAGCTGGCTGCTCGTGGTCCCGGTGCTCGGCATGATCGCGCTGATCATCATGCGGCAGGTGCCGGAGGACCACATCCATGCCCTCGGCTACATGGCCGTCTTCCCGGCGCTCTGGCTGGGGTGGTCGGGCCGCCCGTGGTTCGCCGCGCTGGCGGTGCTGCTCTCGCTGGGAATGGTCGAGGTTCCCGGACTGAGCGCGGGCGGCCACGTCGATCTCGAACACGCCCTGCGCAACTTCCTCACCCCCGCCGTGGTCGCCGTCGCCGCGGCCAGCACGTGCATCGCCTCCCGCCGCACGACGTCGATCATCTGCTCCCTCATCACACAGGAGAAGGCCACCGCCGATGCGCTGCGACGGGAACAGCACACGTCGCAGATGCTCGACGCCATCGTCGATGCGGTCGACACGGCGGTGCTCGCATTCGACGCCGACGGAAACCGCATCCTGGCGAACCAGAAGGCGCTGCAGCATCCGTCCATCCTCGACGCCGATCCGACCGCGCTCGAGGCCGGTTCCCTGTTCGAGCCCGACCGGGTGACTCCCGTGCCGGCCGACGACGGGTTCATCGCGCGAGCGCTTCGGGGGCAGGAGTTCGCCGACCGGATCGTCTGGGTCGGCGAACCCGGCACCCGCCAGTACGCGGTCTCGGCGTCGGCTCGCACGCTGCTCGACGCGCAGGGCCGGTTCGGCGGCACCGTCGTCGCCATGAACGACGTCACCACGTACCTGGAAACGATCGCCGCGAAAGACGACTTCGTCGCGTCGGTGTCGCATGAGCTCCGCACGCCCCTCGCGTCGATCGTCGGCTACCTGGAACTTCTCGAAGACGATGACGACGTCCCGGAGAGCGTTCGGCCGTCGTTGGCGGTCATCGACCGCAACAGCCGAAGGCTCCAGCGGCTCATCACCGACCTCCTCGCGACGGCGACGAACCCGAGCGCACCGCCGCTGCACCGGCAGTCCACCGACATCAGCGACCTCTGCGGCGCGGTCGTCGCCAACCTTGCAAAGTCGGCGGCGGCCAAGCAGGTGCGTCTGCGCCTGCACGCCCCGGAACCGGTGGTCGCGATGGTGGACCGGGAACGGGTGCGCCTCGCGATCGACAACCTGGTGGCGAACGCCGTCAAGTTCGGCCCGGCGGGCGACGTCGACGTCACCGTCCGCTCCGGCGACGGCACCGTGACCGTCGAGGTAGCCGACACCGGGATCGGCATCCCGGCCGACGAGCTTTCAGCGGTGACTGCCCGCTTCTACCGGGCGACGACGGTGCGCCAGCACTTCCCGGGCCTCGGGCTCGGGCTGTCGGTGAGCGCGTCGATCGTCGACGCGCACGGAGGAACCGTCGCGGTCGCCAGCACGGAACGCCAGGGAACGACGGTTACGGTGACCCTTCCCGCACGGTGACGGTCTCCTCGAGGAACCCGCTGCGGGTCATCACGCCCCACTCCTGCTTGGTGCCGCGCAGACCAGCCCACCAGCCCTGCAGTCGCCAGAAGGCGGTCAGCTGGCGGTAGCCGAGGTTCTCAGCCAGCGCCGCCCAGATGCAGCTGCCGAGGTCCCGCCAGCTGTCGTAGCGGTGGAAAGACGCCTCTTCGACGACCAGCGCCGCGAGGCTCACGAAGAAGCCGTAGGCATAGCAGACGAGCAGCAATAGCAGGCTGTACCGGTAGTCGAGCAGCCCGAACGCGAAGCCGAGCGGCACAAGGATGACACTGCTCAACTCGAACAGCGGAACGAGGAGTTCGAACAGCCAGTAGAACGGCAGCGCCACCATACCCACGACGCCGTAGCGCGGGTTGAAGGTCATGCCCCGGTATTTCCAGAGGACCTCCCAGAGCCCGCGGTGCCACCGGCGACGCTGCCGCGCCAGCACGGGCAGCGTGGAGGGTACCTCGGTCCAGCTGACCGGCTCGGCGACGAACGTCACCCGGTACGGGCGTTTCGACTGGCGCATCAGCCGGTGGATCCGCATCACGAGTTCGAAGTCCTCGCCGATGCTGTCGGCGTCCAGCCCGCCGACCTCCAGCAGGATGTCGCGGCGGAACATCCCGAACGCCCCGGAAATGATGATGAGGCCGTTGAGCTGCGACCAGCCGGTGCGTCCGAGCAGGAACGCCCGAAGGTACTCGACGACCTGGATCTTGGCCAGAAGCTGGCGGGGCATGCCCACCTCGACGACGCGGCCGCGGTTGACGCGGCATCCGTTCACCGCGCGCACCATGCCGCCGGTCGCGACCGTGTTCTCCGGGTCGTCGGCGAACGGCTTCGACACCTTGAGCAGGGCGTCCGGGTCGATGAGCGAGTCGGCGTCGACCATGACGACGAGGTCCCGCTCGGCGAACCGCAGCGCGGCGTTGAGACTGTCGGAACGGCCCGAGTTCTCTTTATCGACGACGGTCAGGTTGATATCGCCGGGGGCCACCCATACCTGTCGGATGTGACCGCGGACGTGGATGCGCACCGGATGCTCTCGATCGTCGGGAACGAGCCCGAAGGTGTCGATGAGGATCTGCAGCGTCGCGTCGCTGCTGCCGTCGTTGACGACGATGACCTCGTGGTCGGGATACCGCAGGTCGATCACGGACCGCACAGACCCGGCGATCACGTTCTCTTCGTTGTACGCCGACATCAGCACAGAGATCCCGGGCGTCAGCGGTGAGGCAGCCATGGACCTCTCACCGGTGAACGACGACCGGCGAATGACCTTGGCGAAATGCCTGCTCGCCAGCGCGATCAGGGCCAGGTACGACGTGTTGATGGCGACGAAGTAGATCAGCATCGGGATCGCCAGGGCGGCGAAGATGGCGCTCAGAACGTCGTGTGCCACGTCCACGTCAGCCCCCGACCGCGGATGCCGCGCGCCGGATATCGACGTCCGGGTGATGCCTGAGGTCCTTGAGCACCGCGAGCGTCCAGGCGGGCGGGAAGGTGGCGAGGGCTGTGGTTGCCGCGACGCGGACCCCCGAATGCTCGGACGAGGCCGCGTCGTAGAGCGGCTGCACGGCGTCACGCGGCTGCAGCCTCATCAGGGAGCGTGCCGCGGCGATGCGCACGAGAGGCTCGTCATCCGTCGAGAGGGCGTGAATGAGCCTCGGGGTGGCTCCCGGGCTCATCACGTGGCTGGCGAGGATCGCCGTCGTGCGCCGGACGGCCGGGTCCTTGTCGGTGAAACCCGCGCCGATCGCAGCGGCGGAGTGGTGCGCCACCTCGAGGAGCGCGGAGCCGACGATCACGGCGGGGACGCCGCTCGATGACGGCAATGCGGCGAGCAGCGCTGTGATCGCCTCCGGACGGCCGGTGCGCCCCAGCGCCCGGGTCGCCACCGAGCGGACCTCGGCGCTGTCGTCCTGGGCCAGCCGGATGAGGTGACCGACGGCATCCGGAGAATCGATCAGCCCGAGGATCTCGGCTGCACGGGCGCGCCGAACCGGCACGGAGCTCGTCGTCCGGGCGACGGCTCTCTCGATGGTCCCGCAGGCGATGAGGATGTGGGTGAGGTTGGTGCGGGTCTCGCCGGTGACGTCGTAGAGCATCCGGGTGGCCATCGACTCGGCGCTGCGGCGCGCGCGGCCGCGCAGCGAGCGGAAGAGGACGAGGTTGTCGTCCACCTCGTCCTGTTCGGAGACTGCTGTTTGGAGAATGGCGGGGCGGATTCGCTCGGTGAGGCGGAGCATCCGAGCCCCGTGTATCCGCCGGCTGAGCTTGATCGCCACGACGAGGACGATGGCGGCCAAGCTCGCGAACGTGAACACCAGGACCACAGCGAATACCCCGGAATACGAGTACAGCGCGAGCATGTCAGTTTCGCATCAGCAGCGCATTGACTCGCGCGAGGAGGGCACGGGGGCTGAACGGCTTGGTCACGTAGTCGTCGGCGCCGACAGCGAACCCGGCCTCGATGTCCCGCTCCTGCGCCTTGGCGGTGAGGAGGAGCACGGGCGTGCTGATCTCGGCCTGCCGCAGGGCATGGAGCACGTCGATGCCGGACATGCCCGGCATCATGACGTCGAGAACGATGCCGTCGAAGTTGCCGGCGAGGGCTTCGCGGAGGCCGCTGTTGCCGTCCATCGCCACAGAAACGTCGAAACCGGCGGAACCCAGTTTGAGAGCAATGAGATCGCGGATGTCTGCTTCGTCGTCGACGACGAGAATGCGCTTCGCTGGCATGGTCCCCCGGTGCAATGTTGCGGGGATTCCTGCCGCTCCGGCGCCCCCTCCCTCATCCTAGGGGAGGGGGCGCCGCCTTTCGGTGTTGGCGGCCCGGGCACGTTCCCGCGTCTGATCAAGCGGACGGGTGCCGTCTGTAATCGCGGAGATTCGGGCCGGAATCGGCGGTTCGTCGCCGAACCAGGGAACGAACGGATCTCCGCTGTTGGAAACGGAGTCGCTGGGGTGATCGCGCGTTTTCCGGGTGCGGCGTACCGTGGGAGTGGAGCGTCGGGAGGCGTGCGATGGGTGATGGCTCGGGAAGGCGGTGGCTGAGCAATGTGCCCATCCCGGAGCAGCATGTCGTGCCGCTCGTTGTCGCGGCGGTGGCCGAGCAGGTCGTGAGGCTCCGGCTGCCTCGGCTGCGCGTTGTGGGTGCTCTGCTTCTGATCGTTGGCGCTGTTCTGGCGGGGTGGGCGTGGCGCGAGGCGCGGCATGTGCTGCTCGCCGACCCGGACCGGCTGGTCACAACGGGCCCGTACGCGAGGTGGCGGCATCCGATGTACCGGGCGTGGGCGCTCGGGCACCTCGGCCTGGCGCTGTTCGCCCGTTCAGGCTGGGCGCTCGCGGGGTGGCTGCCGGCCGTCCTGGCCGTGCGCCGTGAGGTCGAGGCGGAGGAGGCCGCATTGCGCCGGCGATTCGCGGCATACGACCGGTATGCGGAGGAGGTGCCGCGCTGAGCTTCGTCCCCGCACGTGTCAGGAAGATGGATTGCGCGGCACGCCGCGTGGCGTGGAAACCGCGCGGCGTGTCGGCGAATGCGTTCGATGTGGGAGGAGCGGGGGGCGCGTCACCCGCCCCCCAGCGGGCCTCGGTGTTCGCGAAGGATGCGGGCATCGGCTAGTTGCTGCAGAAGCGCGGCCACAACCAATGGCCAGTCGTCGCCGAGGTGTTCGCTCCCGAGCCGAACCGTGGGAACCCCCAGAGCCATGGCGGTGAGGGTCCGTGCCCGGTCGGTCGCTCGTTGTGCCCGGGTCGAGTGGAACTGGTCCCCGTCAGCTTCGACCGCGACGAGGTCCTCGACCAGCATGTCGACCCAGCCCACGCCGGGAATGTATACCTGCAACTCAACATCCAGGCCCAGGCGCTGCAACCGGAACCGAACGCGCGATTCGTTGCCCGAGCCGGCGCGAGCATCCTTCCAGCGGTCGAGATAGCGGATGCGTTCCGGCAGGGTGCTCAGGATGCGTGGCCAGTCGGCATGCGAAATGGCATGCTCGTGCAACGCCGAGTCAATGCACGCCAGTGCTTGCTCTTCGCTCTGGCAAAGGATGGCCTGCGCGAGGGCGTCGTGGGGGGAGACGATCCAATCCAGACTGCGCTCCGGGAAGTCCTGCCTTCTCCAACGAAGCGTCGGCATACCGGGTTCGCAGGGCCGGATTTCGAGCTTGCTCGCTTTCGCGGCGGGAACACCCGGGTGGGCGACGACGCGGACGTTGGCGACCGGCCGCGTTGCTGCGAGGTCGGGGTGAGAGCTCGGACGCGCGTGCAAGTGGAGGGCGTTGCCGTCTCCGGACCACACGCCCCAGCGCCGGAGCGCACTGACACAGCCGATCTTCGCGCCGGCCTCCACCGCCCGCCGCTGATCAGCGTCGGCGAGTGAACTCACGATCCAGCCGCGTTTGAGTTCCGTCAGCAAGCCGGATGCCACCGCGCTGCGAATCTGCGTCGTTGTCAGCCCACGTTCGACCAGAGTGCGGCGCCTCGCGACCTGGCCGACGTCGTTCATGACCCGTGAGACCAGTCGTGAATCAGTCATCGTGCCATCGTTTGCCGAACCGCGGTCTCGCGGGGTGGCATCCGTTTTTCTGTGGATACGGATGCTCGCGCGGTCGCCCTGTGCAGGGCGGGGCTCGGGCGGATGGATTGCCCGGCGCGCCGCTCTGCTGCGGCGGGTGCCCGCGCGTCGCCGGTTCCGTCCGTGTGGCAGCGGCGGGAGGGGGCGTCGGTGCCACGGAGGGCGACGTATGGGACTGGATGCCACGGCGGCGGGGTTCGGGCGGATGAATTGCCCGGCGCGCCGCTCTGCTGCGGCGGGTGCCCGCGTGTCGCCGGTTCCGTCCGTGTGGCAGCGGCGGGAGGGGGCGCCGGGTGCCACGGAGGGCGACGTATGGGACTGGGTGCCACGGCGGCGGGGTTCGGGCGGATGGATTGCCCGGCGCGCCGCTCTGCTGCGGCGGGTGCCCGCGTGTCGCCGGTTCCGTCCGTGTGGCAGCGGCGGGAGGGGGCGCCGGGTGCCACGGCGGCTGCCCTGCCCGACGCCCGGACTCTGGGCGACATCAACAGGGTGCCGGGGACCAGCCTCAGTGTCAGCGGCGGCGACTACGATGAGGGAGTGGTTACCGCCCTGTATCGCCGTTACCGGCCAGAGTCCTTTGCCGAGCTGATCGGTCAGTCTCAGGTGACCGATCCGCTGATGACGGCCCTGCGCACCAACCGCGTCAACCACGCCTACCTGTTCAGCGGACCCCGCGGCTGCGGAAAGACCACCTCGGCCCGCATCCTCGCCCGCTGCCTCAACTGCGTCGAGGGCCCTACCGACACCCCCTGCGGTGTCTGCCCCAGCTGCGTCGAACTCAGCCGTGACGGCGGAGGATCCCTCGACGTCGTCGAGATCGACGCCGCCAGCCACAACGGTGTCGACGATGCCCGCGACCTCCGCGAACGGGCAATCTTCGCCCCGGCACGTGACCGCTACAAGATCTTCATCCTCGACGAGGCCCACATGGTCACGCCGCAGGGCTTCAACGCGCTGCTCAAGATCGTCGAAGAGCCGCCGGAGCACATCAAGTTCATCTTCGCGACCACCGAACCCGACAAGGTCATCGGCACCATCCGGTCGCGCACGCATCACTACCCGTTCCGGCTGATCCCGCCCGCCCAGATGCTCGACTACGTGCAGACCCTGTGCGAGTCCGAGAAGGTCCAGGTCGAGCCCGGCGTGCTGCCGCTCGTCGTCCGCGCCGGCGGCGGGTCCGCCCGCGACACCCTGTCGCTCCTCGACCAGCTCATGGCCGGTTCCGAAGGCGACACCGTCGACTACGAACGCGCCGTCGCCCTGCTCGGCTACACCCACTCGGCGCTTCTCGACGAGGTCGTCGACGCGCTCTCGTCACGGGATGCCGGCGCCGCCTTCTCCGCGGTCGATCGCGTCATCCAGACCGGCCAGGATCCTCGCCGCTTCGTCGACGATCTCCTCGAACGGCTCCGCGACCTCATCGTCGTCGGAGCAACCGGGGGAGACGCGGCATCCGTTCTGCGCGGCATCCCGCAAGACGAACTCGACCACATGGCCGTGCAGGCGACGGCCTTCGGTCAGGCCGAGCTCAGCCGTACCGCCGACATCGTCAACACCGCCCTCAGCGAGATGACCGGCGCGACCTCTCCCCGCCTGCACCTCGAGCTCATGGTGGCGCGCGTTCTCGTGCCGTCCATGGACGACACCGCCCGCGGCGCGCTCGCCCGGGTCGAGCGGCTCGAGCGCCGGGTCGGCATGTCCGACACCGCGTCCACGACGGATGCCGCCCCGGTGGCGTCCGCCCAGCGATCGTTCGATGAACCTGTTGCCGCCGTGGCCCGGACGGCTCCGCCCGCTCAGCCTGCCGCGCCGCCTGCACCCGCCCCGGCGCCTGCCGCACCGCCTGCGCCGCCTGCGCCGCCTGCGCCGGCCGCCCGCCCCCCGGTCACCGTGAAGCCCGTCGGACCGGTCACCCTGCAGCAACTCCGCGACTCCTGGACCGAGATTCTCGACCGGGTGGCGGCGACCAAGCGGTCCGCCTGGCTGGTGGCGCAGACGGCATCCGTTCGCGGGTTCAGCGATGACGCCGTGCTGCGCCTGAGCTTCCCGAGCGCGAAAGACGTCGAAGACTTCAAGCACCTCAACGCCGGCGACGGCGTCAGCACGATCGTGCGCCAGGCGATCCTCGATGTGCTCGGCGTCACCGTCAAGTTCATCGCGCACGTCGACGTGCCCGGCGAAGCGGATGCCGTCAGCCGCGACACCACGCCCGCTGCGCCCCCGCCGGGTGGGGGAGCGCCGTCAGCCCGATCGTCCTCGCCTGTGGCCGCGAATTCGTCTGCCGTCGGTCCGGCCGGTGGCGGGGCGGGGCACCCCACTGCGTCGTCCGGAGTTTCGGGCGGTGCCGCCAAATCAGTGCCCTCGGGCCCCAGCGCTTCGAGAGGGAACAGCACGCCGCAGGCCGCTGCCTCGCCCGCACGAGCACCGGCTGCGACGCAGGCGCCTGCAGCTCCGGTTAGGGACGGGTCACGCGGCGCGACAACCGCGTCGCTCGCGAGTGCGTCCACCTCGCCGCGCGCGACAACAGCGACCGCAGAAGCTCCAGCCGCAGGTGGCTGGCACGTCGTCGCGATCCCGACATCGGACCCGACGGCGCCAGCCATCGATTCGGCACCACAGGCTCCGGCAGCCGCAGGCTCTCCCGCGACGCCGAGCGGTGCTGCAGCATCGCCGGCCCGACCACTGTCCGACGCGACGCCGCCCGACGACTTCGACGCGCCCCCGCCCGACGACGAGCCGCCGTACCCCGACGCGCCATACCCTGACCCGCAGGGCGACCCGGGTTACCGTGAGCCGGTCGCGATCGGCGACGTCCCCACTGTCATTCCCCCCGGACGTTTCGCGCCCCCGCCCACCATGGCGCCGGATGCCGGCTGGGCGCCGTCCGCACCCGCGAACGGCTCCGCGGGCGCTGCCGCGTCACGCAACTCTGTCCCTGAAGCACCGGATGCGATCAGCCTCGCCCGGCAGGCCGTCTCCGGTGCCTCCAGCAGCACCGCACCCTCAGCCCCCGCACCCGCGTCGCGACCAACCGGCGCCGCGGCATCCGTCGCAGCATCCGCCGCTGGGGACCGTCCCGCCCAGCGCCAGCCCGTGCATCCCGCGGCGAACTCGCGGTACGGCGAGTCCGTCGTGCGCGAACTTCTCGGGGCGAGCTTCATCGAGGAGCAGCCGCACACCCCGCCGACCCGATTCAACAGAGACTAGAACCGTATGTACGAAGGCATTGTTCAGGAACTGATCGACGAGTTCGGTCGCCTGCCCGGCATCGGTCCGAAGTCGGCGCAGCGGATCGCGTTCCACATTCTGCAGACCGAAACGTTCGACGTGACCCGCCTCGCCGAACTGCTCACCGAGGTGCGCGAGAAGGTGCACTTCTGCGAGATCTGCGGCAACGTCGCCGAACAGCCGACCTGCTCCATCTGCCGCGACCCGCGCCGCAGCCCGACGAGCATCTGCGTCGTCGAAGAAGCCAAGGACGTCGTCGCCATCGAGCGCACGCGCGAGTTCCGCGGGCTCTACCACGTGCTCGGCGGCGCGATCAGCCCGATCGACGGCATCGGACCCGACGACCTCCGCATCCGCCAGCTGATGCAGCGGCTCGCGGACGGCACCGTTCAGGAAGTCATCATCGCCACCGACCCCAACCTCGAGGGTGAGGCGACCGCGACCTACCTCAGCCGGTTGCTCACGGCTCTCGAGATCAAGGTCACCCGTCTCGCCTCGGGCCTCCCGGTCGGCGGCGACCTCGAATACGCCGACGAGGTCACCCTCGGCCGCGCCTTCGAGGGCCGCACGGTCGTCAAGCGCTGATCTGACGCGGCCCGAACGGATGCCGCCACGCGCACCTCGAGCGACGGCATCCGTCCGTTGACCCCCGCGTAGTCATCCACTTCGGGCCTGGTCATCCGGCGCGCCGGTTGTTTTCGTCCGGAACGGGTGACCAGGCCGCGATAACCGCCGCCCGCACGCCGCCCGCACGCCCACCCCGCGGATGCCGCGACGCACGCCCACCCCGCGGATGCCGTGCCGCACGCCCACCCCGCGGATGCCGTGCCGTGCGCCGCGAGCGACGGCATCCGGTCGCGACGTGCGCCGATTCACGCACTTCGGTCGCGTTCACTCGGCGCACCGGGTGTTTTCGTCCTAAGCGAGTGGACCGGCCGCGATAACCGCCGTACCCCGACCCGCCGGTCTGCCGACGGATGCCGCGACGCACGCCCCATGCGACGGCATCCGTCCGTTGACCCCCGCGTTGTCATCCACTTCGGGCCTGGTCATCCGGCGCACCGGGTGCCTTCGTCCGGAACGGGTGACCGCGCATCGCGTGGCCCCAACGAGCCCCCGAGCGACGGCATCCGTCACATATCTGCCCCGGCATGCTGGCGCGTTTAGAATGGAGAGTCGGGTCGGACCCGACCGACCCCCCACCCAGGAGTTATTCGTGAGCCTTATCGTGCAGAAGTTCGGCGGTTCATCCGTCGCAGACGCCGAAAGCATCAAGCGTGTCGCCAAGCGCGTCGTCGAATCGCACAAGGCCGGGAATGAGGTCGTCGTCGTCGTGTCCGCCATGGGCGACACCACCGACGAGCTGCTCGACCTCGCGGCGGCCGTGTCGCCGCTTCCGCCCGAGCCGCGCGAAATGGACCTGCTGCTCTCGAGCGGCGAACGCATCTCGATGTCGCTCCTCGCGATGGCGATCAAGAACCTCGGGGTCGACTCCCGCTCGTACACGGGCCTGCAGGCGGGCATGCGCACCGACAAGCACTACGGGTCCGCGCGCATCATCGACGTCAACCCGGTGCGCGTGCGCAAAGCCCTCGACGTCGGCGCGATCGTCATCGTCGCCGGTTTCCAGGGCTTCAACGACGAGACCGAAGACATCACGACGCTCGGCCGCGGCGGGTCAGACACGACGGCCGTCGCCCTCGCGGCTGCCCTCAACGCCGACGTATGCGAGATCTACACGGATGTCGACGGTATCTACACGTCTGACCCTCGCATCGTTCCCCGCGCACGAAAGATCGACACGATCACGAGTGAAGAGATGCTCGAACTCGCGGCGAACGGCGCCAAGGTCCTCTATATTCGCGCAGTGGAATACGCTCGCCGACACGGCGTAACACTACACGTGCGCTCATCGTTCAACAACAACGAGGGAACCCTCGTCTACAACCCGAAAGAGGGCGAACAGATGGAACACCCCATCGTCACCGGTGTCGCAACCGACCTCACCGAGGCCAAGATCACCGTCGTCGGCGTGCCCGACGTCCCGGGCAAGGCCGCCCAGATCTTCAAGATCATCGCGTCCACCGACGCCAACGTCGACATCATCGTGCAGAACGTCTCCGCAGCCGCCACCGGCCGCACCGACATCTCCTTCACCTTGCCGCAGGACGAGGCCCACAAGGTCCTGACGGCACTGCTCGACCAGCGCGAAGAGGTCGGGTACGAGTCGCTCCAGCACGACGACCAGATCGGCAAGCTCGTTCTCGTCGGCGCCGGGATGAAGGCGAACACCGGCGTTTCGGCCCGGCTGTTCGAAGCGCTGCACCTGGCGGGCATCAACATCGAGATGATCTCCACCAGTGAGATCCGCATCTCGGTCATCACCCGCGCCGACAACGTGAAGGAAGCCGCTCGCGTCGTCCACGCCGCGTTCGGCCTCGACGCCGACGAAGAAGCTGTGGTCCACGGCGGCACCGGCCGCTGAGCCCCGTACGCAACCGCGGAGATTCTCCGCAGTACCACCCCGAATCGCCGTTCACGCCGCGGTTTGGGAGAATTATCCGAACTTAGGCGCGGATCCCCCGCGCGGCACAGGAGAAACAACATGAGCAACGGAGTCCACCTCGGCATCGTCGGAGCCACCGGCCAGGTCGGCGCGGTCATGCGCACCCTGCTGGAGCAGCGCGAGTTCCCGGTTGCGAGCATCCGTTTCTTCGCGTCCGCGCGTTCGGCCGGCAGCACCCTGACCTTCCGCGGCGAAGAGATCGTCGTCGAGGATGCCGCGACGGCCGACCCGACCGGGCTCGACATCGCCCTGTTCTCGGCCGGGGCCACCAGCAGCCGCGAGCAGGCCGAGCGGTTTGCCGCGGCGGGCGCCACCGTCATCGACAACTCCAGCGCCTGGCGGATGGACCCCGACGTTCCCCTCGTCGTGTCCGAGGTCAACCCGCACGCCATCGACGAGGCGAAGAAGGGCATCATCGCCAACCCGAACTGCACCACGATGGCAGCGATGCCGGTGCTCAAGGTGCTGCACGCAGAGGCGGGCCTCGAACGCCTCATCGTCAGCACCTACCAGGCCGTCTCGGGTTCCGGGCTCGCCGGGGCGCGTGAGCTCGCCACCCAGGTTCGGGTAGCCGTCGAAGACGGAAATCTCCTCCAGCTCGTCCACGACGGCCAGGCTGTCCGCATGCCCGAGCCGGTTATCTACAAGCGCCCGATCGCGTTCGACGTGGTCCCGCTCGCCGGTTCGATCGTCGACGACGGCCTGAACGAGACCGACGAAGAGAAGAAGCTCCGCAACGAGAGCCGCAAGATCCTCGAGCTCCCCGACCTGCTGGTCTCGGGCACCTGCGTGCGCGTCCCGGTGTTCACCGGCCACTCGCTGTCGATCAACGTCGAGTTCGCCCGCCAGATCACGCCGGAGCGGGCCACCGAACTGCTGGCGGATGCCCCCGGCGTCGCGCTCGCCGACATCCCGACGCCGCTGGAAGCAGCGGGCAATGATCCCTCCTTCGTCGGACGGATCCGCGCCGACCAGAGCGCCCCCGCCGGCAAGGGACTCGCGCTTTTCATCTCGAATGACAACCTGCGCAAGGGAGCTGCCCTCAACGCGGTGCAGATCGCTGAACTCGTGGCTGCACGACTCACCGCCACGGTCTAGCGCTCCGCCACGTGCGAGCCGAGACGCCGGTGTGGCGAGAATCGCTGACGAGCATTGCTAGTGTCAGCACATGAGCAGTTCCTCGGCCTCGCCGGTGAAATCGCACGGGCGGCGGGAACGCCTGGAGCGTTCGGTCTTCCTGTGGCAGCTGCTGCTCGCCGTCGGGGTGCTCATCCTCATCTGCATCCTGCTCGTCATCGACATCGACTTGTCCAGCGAGCCTCTGCTGCTCGTCGGCGTCGCCGTCATCTTCCTGGCGACGATGGCGGCATCCGCGGTGCCCTGGCGCAAGTTCCCCCGGCGGGCGACGATGATCCTCCCGGTGCTGGACATCATCGGTATCGGGCTGATCGAAGCCGGTGAGCCATCTCTCGGCGCGGCGCTCTTCCTCGTCTTCCCGGTGATCTGGCTGGCGACCTATTACGGACTGTTCGGCGCCATCCTCGGACCGACGTTTTCCTCCCTCGTCGTCGGGCTGAATTGGCTGATCAACACAACGAACGCCGTCGATACCCCCACGCTGCTGGTTCTCGGGATCGTGTTCGCGTTCGTGTCGACGGCCAGCTACCTCGGCACGCAGAAAAACCTCGCCCAGCGTCGCCTGCTTCGCCAGCAGGCCATGCTGCTCGAGGAAGCCTTCGACCGCACCCGCCGCCAGGAACGCACCCTGGACGAGGTGATCAACGCCGTCACGTTCGGTGTCGTCGCGTACGACCGGTCGGCCCGGCCGACCATGGTCAACCGGGCACATCGGGAGCGGCTGCGCCAGTTCGGCTTCGATGAGAGCGAGATTGTTCCGGAAGTGGTCTATCGCGAAGACCGCGTGACGCCCTTCCTTGAAGACGAACGCCCCCACAAGCGACTTGCCCGCGGTGAATCCTTCGACGATGTGGTCATGTGGTACGGCGACCCGGGCGGGTACCGGATGGCGCTCGCCGTCACGGGGCGGCCACTGTCGAACGCGGCCGGGCAGCAGGACGGCTCGGTCTGGGTGTCCCGCGACATCACAGCGGAGCTCGAGGCGATCGGCGCCCGCGACGACCTCGTCGTTTCGGTGTCGCACGAGTTGCGCACGCCGCTGACCTCCATTCTCGGCTACCTCGAACTCGTGCTCGACGGCGACGACCTCGGCGAAGAGAGTCGCACGCACATTGAGGTGGCCCTCAAGAATGCGGACCGCCTGCTCTCCCTGGTCTCCGACTTGCTGGTGGCGTCCCACGATGACCAGGTCGGCTTCCTGCTGAACTTCGCCCCGACCGATCTGGCCGTGATCGCGAAGCAGTCCATCCAGGCGCTCAAACCGGTCGCGGAGGAGCGCAAGATCTCGCTGCTCCTGACGACGATCGGCGACCCGGTGGTCTACGCAGACGAGTTCCGCGTGCGACAGGTCATCGACAATCTGCTCTCCAACGCCGTCAAGTACAACAACACCGGCGGACGGGTCAGCATCGCGGTCATCGGTGATTTCCACGAGGTCGAGATCTTCGTCTCTGACACGGGCCGCGGAATGACCGAAGAGGAACAGAAGAACCTGTTCGAACGGTTCTACCGCGCCGAGTCGGTGCGCAACACCACCATTCACGGCACCGGACTGGGCCTCAGCATCAGCCGAGAGATCGCCCGCGCCCACGGTGGCGACGTCCGGATGTCCGCCAGCAGCCCCAGCGGGACGACCATGGTCGTCACCATTCCGCGCGAAAACGAGGACTAAGCATGATCACAGCCGCAGGCAACGGGGCATCCCTGCTCGACCTTCAGACCCTGCTCATTGCGAGCGGGATGGTGGTGGCGATCTGTGGGGTCTCCTTCGTGATCAACACCGTGTTCGGACGCAACGACCCGTCCGGACGCCTCTGGAGCGCTGCCTTCATCGCCGGCATACTCACCACGATCTCTTTCGCGATCTGGGGCGCTGAGTCGTCGGCATGGTGGGCCATCGCGGTCGGCAACGCCTCGCTGGTGCTCGCGATGGGATGCGTCTGGGCCGGCGCGCGGCTCTTCAACGGCCGTACATCGCGATTCGCGTTCGTTCTCGGCGGCTCCGCTCTGGCTGCCCTGGCTGTCGTCATCGAGGGTCCCGGTGGTGGTGACTGGGCCGGCGGATTCGTCTTCCTCTCGGGTGTCGCTGTGTTCTCCGTCCTCGCCGGCGCCGAGGCGCTCCGGGGTCGGATGCGACGCAACCTCAACGGGCGCATCCTCGCGATGCTCATGCTGACAGTCGGCGCCTACTACGGGGCTCGAGCGGTCGTCTTCCTCGTTGCGACCCCAGACAGCAGTATCTTCCAGGAGGCATTCGGCACCGAGGTGACGACCTTCTTCACGATCCTCTTCGTGATCGTGGCGTCGTCGTCGATGTCGATCCTCAGAGTGGAACGTTCGGGCAACCGTGGTTCCCGGCCGCTGGAGTACGGAAACTGGCACGGTACCCTCCCGGATGCTCTGTTCTCGTCGCCTGCCGCGGACCGCATTCGCCGCGCCAATCGGCACGGGGAGCGCGTCGCCTTCCTGGGCGCCGAGATCGACAACATGGCAGACATCAACATCGCGTTCGGCCGAGCATTCGGCGACGACGCTATCGAGGCGTTCAGTTCCATCCTGCAGGACCACCTGCCGACGACAGCGATCATCGGGCGCCGGGCAGGCGCCCAGTTCGCCTGCCTCGTGATGGCCGATGACCTGGAGCAGGCGCACGACATCGTGGAGCGGGTGCGCATCGCGCTCGTGGACGAGCCGGTCGACACCTCGACCGGGATTCGGCTCAGCGTCAGCTGGGGTGTCGTGCTGGTCGAGCAGGACGAGCCGGACATCGCTGCCCTGACAGCCGAGGTGCGCCACCTGGTGAAGTCGGCTCAAGAGGCCGGCGGCAACCGCATCGAGGGGCGTTCGGCCACCGCTCGGTAGCCGGCATCCGCACTCAGCCGGGTGGGCCGAGGCGTTTGGCGGCGATGTCCTGGTGTGCCAGCCGGCGCATCGCGAGGATCACTGGCTCATAGAGGGCCGTGCCGAGGACGGCGTATTCGATCGGGCTGAGCTCGCTGCCCTCCATGCGTTGGAGGTCGAACTCCGCGATGCCACGGATTTGCTGCGCGTAGACCTGAAGTCGCTCGTCGGTCATCCCCATGCCCGCTTCCTCCGTCGCCTCAAGGGCGTGTTCCAACTGGGCGGTGGCTGCGTAACCCGGGTCGTAGATCTGGCCGATGCGCTCGAGCAGCGCGCGCGCCCGCGGGTATTCCGGCTCTGAGTCGCTTCGATAGGGCGGCAGGCTGGCGACCGCCTGCCCAAGGGCGGAGAACAGGTCGCCCCCGGGGTCGTCGATGAGCCCGAGGATCACCTTGACCTTCTGGAGGGGCAGGCCCGCCGCGGAGGTCAGGGCCTTGATCACCTGCAGGCGGTGCACGTGGTCTTCGGTGTAACGCGCCTGCGTCGCCCCGGTGAGGATGCCGGGTTGCAGCAACCCTTCACGGAGGTAGTACTTGACCGTGGCCAGCGGTACGCCGGTTCGCTCGGCCAGAGCGGAGATTCTCACGAGACCCCTTGTATTGGATAGTGTTGGTATCCAATACTGGATACCAACACTATCCAACCACAGGAGCCCGAATGAACGCACCCAATCTCATCACCGCCGGAATCGTCCTCCTGACCGTGGTCGCCATCGAGTCCGGAGGCCTTTTTCTCCTCAAGGTCGTGCGCGGCAAGCAGCCGGCCAATGCGCTGCAGACCAGCTTCTTCAGGGCCGGGCATGCGCACGCGGGGGTCCTGGTCATCCTCGGGCTGGTGACGCTGCTCCTCGTCGACGGCAGCGGTGCCGCGGGTGCGGTGGTGGCCGCACCGACCCTCGTCCTGTCGGCCGCGATCCTCATGCCGGCCGGGTTCTTCCTCTCGGTGACCGGCACCGACCCGCAGAAGCCGAACGGCTTTGTGGCGTTGCTCTACGCCGGGGCCGCTGCGCTCACGGTGGGTCTCGTGCTCGGCGGAATCGGTCTCATCGGTGCGGGGGTGGCGCAGCTCGGCTAGCGGCGCTGACGGCGTGGTGCACGCTCAACAGGTCGCGGTTACCCAAAACGGTCACTTTCTCCTGCTGAACGTTCCCCGACGGTGGTTGCTCCTGCTGGAGAACATGCGCCTCAGCGGAGGAACGGACGCCCCTGGGCCAGGATCCGTCGAACCACCTCGATGCACCGGTCCATGGAGTTCATCAACTGTGGATGATCGAAACGGTGATAGCGGTAGCCGAGGAGGATCAACTCAGCATCCCGTCTGCGGTCGACGTGCATTTGTTCGAGGTCCGCATGCGAGCCGCCATCGAGTTCGATGACCAGCCAGCCGTCGATGAGTACGTCGACGTGGCCGACGCCTCGCACAAATATCTGGATCTCGACGTTCCAGCCCTCTGCCTCCGCGGCGAGGCGGAACAGTGTTTCGATCCCAGACATCGCGTTGCGCCTGCTTCGCGAAACCTCGCGTCGGAGTCGCCGCGGCAGCACATTCTGGATGTCACGCACCAGCGCATCGTCGATCAATCCCTGATACCGCGCGCTCTCGAGCGAGGCGATGGCATCCGTCGTGTCGCCGCGCACGAACGTTTGGGCGAGGGCATCCGGGACCGACACGCGCCACCGGATATCACTCGAGTTCGGAAACTGTTCGGTCACCATCATGCGGTGCTCGCCCGGAAGCAGGCGCGGCAGGCGACTCGCATGAGGTGGAGAGCATACCCACAAGCCGGAACGGCGGCCGACCCAGACTCCGTAGCTGAGGAGAGCGGACGACGCGGCCAGCTTGCCACCGCGGTTGATTGCCCGGACGGCGTCGGGGTGCGCCAACCGTGTGGCGACCCACGGGCGGCGGAGCGTCGCAATCGACCCCTCGGCCAAAGCGGACCGAACGCGGTGGGCTGGATGGCCCAGCTCAAGCAGTTGGCTACGCTGGGCGAGATGCCCGAATCGGGCCATGTCGTCGACGATGTCGCGGGTCATGCCTCAACTGTTGGCCCTTCTCGCCGCCGACGGGGCTCAACCCGCGAAGCTGCGAGTACTTCTGCCCGCCCTGTCTGGTGTGGGGGAGTCGCGGGCGGTTGACGCTCAACAGGGGAAGCATCGGCAAAATGGCCCAATCCTCCGGTTGAGCGTGAAGCGCCCCGCGAACCTCCTGTCGAGCAGCAGGCGGGCACCCCGCCCTGCGCGCGCAACACCCCGCCGCGCCGCCGCCTAAACTAGAGCCATGACCTCTTCGAGCCCGGTGGATGTCGCCCTGATCGGTGGCGGCATCATGAGCGCAACTCTCGCGTCCCTGATCAAGCAGCTCCAGCCGGACTGGACCATCGAAATCTTCGAACGCCTCGGCGACGTCGCCGAAGAGAGCTCGAACCCCTGGAACAACGCCGGCACCGGCCACGCCGCGCTCTGCGAACTCAACTACATGCCCGAGGGCAAGGATGGCTCGCTCGACCCGTCCAAGGCCATCAGCATCAACGAACAGTTCCAGCTCAGCCGCCAGTTCTGGTCGTCGCTCGTCGCCCGTGGCATCCTTCGTGATCCGTCGACGTTCATCAACCCGACGCCGCACATGACCTTCGTGCAGGGCGAGAAGAACGTGGCGTACCTGCGCGAGCGGTACAACGTGCTCAAGAAGCAGCCCCTGTTCGACGACATGGAGTACTCCGAGGACTCCCGCGTCATCCACAAGTGGGCCCCGCTGCTCATGAAGAAGCGTCTCAAGGGCGAGCCGTTCGCGGCCACCCGGGTCGCCTCGGGCACCGACGTCGACTTCGGCGCGCTGACCCACCAGCTCTTCGACGCGACGACGGATGCCGGGGCCACGCTCCGCCTCAACACCGAGGTCCGTGGACTGAAGAAGCAGAAAGACGGCACGTGGCTGATCCGCCACGTTCACCTCGTGGGCAGGACCCCCGGCCAGACCCGGGCCCGTTTCGTCTTCGTCGGTGCCGGCGGATGGGCGCTGAAACTCCTGCAGAAGTCCGGGATTCCTGAGATCAAGGGCTACGGCGTGTTCCCGATCTCGGGGCAGTTCCTGCGCACCGACAACCCCAAGATCGTCGCCGAGCACAAGGCCAAGGTCTACAGTCAGGCCGCTGTCGGTGCGCCGCCGATGTCGGTGCCGCACCTGGATACCCGGGTCGTCAATGGCGAGTCCAGCCTCCTGTTCGGCCCCTACGCCGGGTTCAGCCCGAAGTTCCTCAAGAACGGTTCAATTCTCGACATCGTGACGCAGGTGCGGCCGTCGAACCTCGTGCCGATGCTCGCCGTCGCCAAGGACAATCCCAGCCTCATCACCTACCTCGTCGGCGAGCTCCTTGCCAGCAAGTCGAAGAAGTTCCGGTCGCTCCAGGCTTTCATGCCGACCGCGAAACCCGAGGACTGGTACCTCATCACCGCCGGCCAGCGCGCCCAGGTGATGAAGAAAGACGAGAAAAAGGGCGGCGTGCTGCAGTTCGGCACCGAGGTCATCGCGGCCGGTGACGGCACCATCGCCGGTCTCCTCGGCGCGTCACCCGGTGCCTCGACGGCGGTTCCGATCATGATCGACGTGCTGAAAAAGTGCTTCCCGAGCGACTTCTCCCGATGGGAACCCCAGATCGGTGGGCTGATCCCCAGCTACGGAATGCAGCTCAACAGCAATCCGGCCCAGGCCAAAGCGGTGCTGTCGAAAACCGCCGAGGCCCTCGCCATCACCCGCTGAGCCGTCACCCCCGCCTGTTGCAGGCATCCATTACGGTGGTTGGCCAATAGCATCGGTCCCCCATTTGGGGAACCCCCGCACAGCAAAGCTTGAGCATTCCTCAAAGCTAACGGTATATTGAGCCCTGACCGGGGGGTCCGGTGGCTTGAGGGCTGGACCTTTGCGTCCCTAAACGCAACCGGCGGGGCGACACCACTCGAGGTGTCAGAGAGTGGTGGTTGCTGTGGGTGCAGCAGGTGGTGCCGGAGCGGGGTCTGCCCGGCTCAAGGTTTTGTACAGTTTTCCGGGGGCAATCGGCGGTCCGGCTTCGGGCCTCGTCGCCTGGCATCAGGTGAACCAGCTCGTGCGAAGCGGGCATGATGTCACGCTCGTCGTGGCGGGTGTCGCCCGCGCGGTTGTCGGCATCCGTTCGCTCGTCCGGTCCCTCGATGTCGTGGGGCGTTTCATTCCGGAGCGCACGATCGGTCGCGCGCGGGCGTACGCCTGGCACGACTGGCGTGCGCGCCGCGTGCTCGCCAACGGCGAGTTCGACGTCGTGCACACCTGGCCGCTGGCAGGGGCACGCACCCTGGAGTTGGCGCAGCGTCTCGGCGTCGCCGGCGTGCGTGAAGCGCCCGGCACCCACATCGCGGAGGCCTGCACCGTCGTGAGCCGTGAATACTCCCGGCTGGGGCTGGGCGTGCCGATGGTGTGGTCGAAGTTCGGCGACGGCGACCGCCTCGAGATCGAGGAACGCGAATACGCGGCGGCCACCGCCGTTCTTGCGCCATCGGATTACGTCGCTGACTCGTTCCTGTCGCGCGGTTTCGATCCTTCCCGCCTGATCAGGCACCGGTACGGCTTCGACCCGGCCGAGATCCGTGTGCCCGTGAAAATCCCGGCTCACCCGTTCACCGCCGTCTTCATCGGGCGGTGCGTGCCCCGTAAAGGGCTCCACTTCGCGCTGGAGGCGTGGCTCGCCTCACGTGCCAGCGAGACCGGACGGCTGCTTATCTACGGGACCTTCGACCCGGACTACCGCGAAGCCCTGCGCGCTTCACTGGCGCACCCGAGCGTCACCCTGTGCGGTCCGACCGAGAAACCCGGCGCTGCCTACGCCAAAGCCGACGTGCTGCTGCTGCCGAGCGTCGAAGAGGGCAGTGCCCTCGTCACCTACGAAGCGCAGGGGGCCGGGGTGATCCCACTCGTCTCGACGGCGAGCGGCGCGATGATCGACCACGGGGTGAACGGGCTCCTCCACGAGGCGGGAGACACCGCAACGCTCGCCTCCCAGATCGACCTGATCCACGACCAGGAGAAGGTGCGGCGCCTCCTCCGCACGCAGGCGCTCTATCGTGCGCAGGAGCTGACCTGGACGGCCGCCGGCGGCGCCCTCATCGAGGCGTATCGTGAGGCCCTCGACCTGTCGATGGCCGACGCTCAGGGCCGCTCATCGGAGCGGATCGGGTCGAACTGGAACGGCAGCGCCGTTTCGTAGCCCCACTAAACTTGGCGCCGTGGCAAAACTCTATTTCCGCTACGGCGCGATGAACTCCGGCAAGAGCACGGCCCTTCTCCAAGCCGCGTTCAACTATGAGGAACGCGGCCACCACGTCCTCCTCGCCAAACCGGCCGTCGACACCAAGGGCGAGTCGAACATCGAAAGCCGGCTCGGCGTGGTTCGCGCCGTCGACTTCGTCATCGAACCGGATGCCGACACCTACGCCCTCTTCCAGCATCACCGCGCGATCGCCCTCGCGAAAAACGGTGCGGATATCAGCTGCCTCCTGATCGATGAAGCCCAGTTCCTCACCGACAGTCAGGTGAACGACCTTCTCCGGATCGCGCTGCTCGAGGGAATCCCGGTGCTGGCTTACGGCATCCGGACCGACTTCCAGACGGTGGCGTTCCCGGGCAGCCGCCGTCTGCTCGAGGTGGCGCACAGCCTCGAAGAACTGAAGACGATCTGCCGCTGCGGCCGCAAAGCCCTGTTCAACGGGCGCCGGATCGGCGACCGGTTCATCTTCGCCGGCGACCAGGTCGCGATCGACGGCGTCGAGGTCACCTACGAGTCGCTCTGCGGTGTCTGCTACCTGCAGGAGTCTGCCGGCGCGCTCGGTCCGGTGCGCTGAGGGCTCGCTGCCGATTCACCCGTTCCGGACCGGAAACACCCGGTATGCCGGGTGCTTCCGACCGCACCGGGGGAAGTGACCCCTTTTGTCGGCTGAAATACAGGTTGCTCACAGTGAAAGTCAAGACCCGGGCATGGTTTAGGTCCTGAATCGGGCCCTCAATAAGCTCATCGAGGTCCGGGCAGCCGCCCGGCCATTTGTCGGAAAGTCTTCCGTCCCCTATGAAGGAGATCACTATGTCGAACGTTCCCGGCACCGCTCGCAACGAGCACACCACCACCGCCCGCCGCGTGACTGTTGAGACCAAGCCCGCTTACAAGACGACCGAGTTCTACGCGTGGATCATCGTGTCCCTCGCCATCCTCGTCGCCTCGGCCATGGTCGACAACGGCGAAGACGGCCAGGGTTTCGGTGCTGACCACGCATGGCAGTACGTCGCCTTCGTCACCGTCGCCTACATCC
Organism: Mycetocola sp. 2940; assembly: GCF_040548835.1. NCBI lineage: Bacteria > Bacillati > Actinomycetota > Actinomycetes > Micrococcales > Microbacteriaceae > Mycetocola > Mycetocola sp. 2940. The sequence goes on along the minus strand of NZ_JBEPSK010000009.1, from coordinate 70,208 downwards.
TCAGCCGCGGTATCGCCAAGGCTGGCACCCGCGGACGCGACCGCGACCGCGACGACCGCAACTAGATCGCGTGGCGGCCGCACGGCTGCCCCACTCGGAAGGCCGTCTCGACCCGTCGAGGCGGCTTTCCGCTTTTCAGTCGTTTACGCGTTTCACTTCACAGACGCCGGAAAGTACAGGAAGCTGAACTCATGACCGATACCACCAACCCGACCGCCTCAACCGATTCGACCGACCCCGATGCATCCCGGACCTCCGTCGCCGCGGTGATCTACAACCCCATCAAGGTGGACCTCGACGCCATCAAGGCCGTCGTCGCTACCGAGCAGGAGGCCGCCGGGTGGGGCGAGACCCTGTACTTCGAGACCTCGGTCGAGGACCCGGGCCAGGGCGTCACGAAGAAGGCCATCGAGGCCGGCGCCGACATGGTCATCGTGGCCGGAGGCGACGGCACGGTCCGCGCCGCCGCCGAGGCGATCCACGACAGCGACGCGACGCTGGCGCTGCTGCCGTCCGGCACCGGTAACCTCCTCGCCCGCAACCTCGACCTCACGCTCGACGATCTCGAGCACTCGATCCACTCCGCGTTCACCGGTAAGAATCGGGATGTCGACCTCGGGCTCATCGACATCCGTCACGGTGACGACTCGCTCACCGAACACGTCTTCCTCGTCATGGCGGGGCTGGGCCTCGACGCGAAGATGCTCGCGAACACCGACGAGGACCTCAAGGCGAAGGTCGGCTGGCTGGCCTACGTCGGTGCGATCTTCAAGGCGCTCACCGACAAGAATGAGCTGCGGGTGCGTTACCAGCTCGACAGCAAGAAGACGAAGTCGGTGCGGGCGCACACCATTATCGTCGGCAACTGCGGCTCGCTGCAGGCCAACGTGCTGCTGCTGCCGGATGCCGCCGTGGACGACGGCCAGTTCGACATCCTGATCCTCAAGCCCGAGAACCCGTTCCACTGGATGCAGATCAGCTTCAAGATCCTCTGGGAGAACGGCGTGCTCCACCGCACGAAACTCGGCCGCAAGCTGCCGACCAAGGATGTGAAGGCCCTCAACTACGTCAAGGGCACGTCCCTGACGATGCGGCTCAGCCGCGCCGAGGAGATCGAACTCGATGGAGACGGCATGGGCACGGCCCGTGCCGTGCGGATCAAGATCAAGCCGGCAGGACTCCGGGTTCGGGTGCCGCAGGACGCGTAACCCGCCGCGAGCCTGCCCGCGCTGACACCGCTTGACGTCACGTCGTCGATCTGGAAACTTCCATTAAGGGTCGGTTCGAGCAGACTCGGCCCGGGATGGTAACTCCTCACGGATGGAGCGCAGCATGGCGGGGGCGGCGGATGCAATCACGGGTCGCCGTCGCGCCCGGCTAACGCCGAAGCGCCCTGCCTCGACGCTGGCGGAGCGGTGGACAACCATTGACGGCGTCGACGTCTTCTATCGTGAGTCGCCGAATCCGCCCGACGCTCCCGTGATGATGCACCTGCACGGCTTCGGCCTCTCCGGACGCTATCTTCTGCCGACTGCGGAACGGCTGAGCTCCGAGTTCCACACCTTCGTTCCCGACCTGCCGGGGTTCGGCCGAAGCGGCAAGCCGCCTCGCGCCCTCGATGTGCCGGGACTGGCGCGCGCGGCTGTCAGGTTTCTCGACGACCGCCAGGTCGAGAAGGCCACCCTCGTCGGCAACTCGATGGGCTGCCCGGTCATCCTGGAGTTCGCCCATCGGTTCCCCGAACGCGTCGATCGGGCGGTTCTCGTGTCGCCGGCCGGCGGCGTCCACAATCAGCCGCTGCGTCGTGCCGTCGGACAGCTTGCCCGCGACGGACGGCGTGAGCCGCCCCGGATGGTGGGCGTTGCGGCGCCGGACTATCTGCGATTCGGTGTGCCGAGCACCTTCAAGATGTTCCACGCGCTCACCCAGTACCCCTCGCTCAACCGGTTGCTCGAGCTCGACATCCCGACCCTTGTCGTGCTCGGAGACCGCGATCCGCTGATGCCCGGCCCGGACCGGGTTCGGGAGATCGCGTCCCAGACCGAGAGCCAGGTACTCCTTGTGGTGATCGAGGGCGCGGCACACGCGATCAACTTCAGCCACCCGGGCGAGCTGGCCCACATCATCCGTCTCTTCATGGCTGACCGGCCGATCGTCGACGACCCGGATTCTCCCGGTTTCTCGCGGGCGCACGAGATCCACCGCGGTGTGCGGCATCCGCCCGCGAAGAGCGGGGATGCGTGAGCGGGCTGTTTCGGGTCAGGCGTTCTCGAGTTCGGCGATCACGATCTTCTTCTGCTGCATCATGACCTGAATCTGCTCAGGCCGGCGGGTCAGGTCGCCCATGTTCGCCGGGATGATCTGCCAGCTCACGCCGAACTGGTCTTTGCACCAGCCGCACTGTTCAGACTCGGGCACCTTGGAGAGCTTCGACCAGTACCGGTCGATCTCTTCCTGGTCCGCGCACGCGACGACGAACGAGATCGATTCGTTGAAGGTGAAGAGCGGTCCGCCGTCGAGGCAGACGAAATCCACGCCGTTCAACGTGAACTGCCCGTTCAGCACCTTGCCCTTCATGCCTGTGAAGTGCTCGTCCAGCGACTCGTCGGGGTACTCGTCGATCGACGTGATCCGGGAGTTCGGAAAGACGTCGACGTAGTACGCCATCGCCTCGCGCGCCTGGTCGTCGAACCACAGACAGGGCTGGATCGGTGAAAGCTCGGCCATGAGAACCTCCTCGTTCGTTTGGGTTCGCCTACGTTACGCGGATGGTGCGCCGGCGGCGACCCCCTCAGCTCGGTGACCGGGCGTCGAACTGGTACGGGCGCCCGCGCTACCGCCCGCCCAGCCGGTACTCCAGCTCCGGCCGCCCACGGGTGCCGTATCGGGACAGCCGGTCGGCGAGACCCGTGTCGGCCAGGTACTCGAGGTAGCGTCGCGCGGTGATGCGGGAGATGCTGAGCGCGCTCGCGACCTCGCTCGCTGAGAGGGCCTCCGTGGCATCCGTCAGCAGTTCGACGACGTGGTGCAGCGTCTCCTCCGAGAGCCCTTTGCTCAGCTGACTGCTGCTCGGGTTGCGGAACGCGGCGAGCGTCTGGTCGACGTCTGTCTGCGTCGTGAGCGTGCCCGAGCCCTCGAAACCGCGCCGGAAGTCGAGGTACGTGGCCAGCTTTTCCGCGAACAGCGCGAACGTGAACGGCTTGATGAGGTATTGCACGATCCCCACCGAAATGGATGCCCTCACCACCTTCATCTCTCGAACCGCGGTGATCGCGATCACGTCGACCTCCACACCGGCAGCCCGGATGCGGCGGCACAACTCCAGGCCGTGGGTGTCGGGGAGGTTCATGTCGAGGAGGATGAGGTCGATCCGCGCGTCGGACGACCCGAGCGACTGCTTGATCAGGCGCAATGCCTCGCTCCCGGTCCCGGCGACCCCGGCGACGGTGAACCCGGGCACGCGGCGCACGTAGTCGGCGTGGGCGCTCGCCGTGAGCGGCTCATCGTCGACGACGAGCACACGGATGTCAGTTTCACTGGTCACCGGATCGCCTCGCTCCGTGGCAGTTCGACCGTGAACACCGAGCCGGCACCGACCTCGATCGTTCCTCCCAGTCTCCGCACAGCCTGACTGACGAGCGCGAGCCCCAGCCCGCGCCCGTGCTCGCCGGGCTCCTTGGTCGAATAACCGCGGGTGAAGGCACGGTCGACCTCGTCGGGCGGGATCCCGGGCCCCGAGTCCGACACCTGGATCACGAACCGGCCCTCATCAAGGGCGAGGTAGACCTCCACCCACGGTTCGCCGTCCGATTCGGCGCTCGCCGCGGCATCCATCGCGTTGTCGAGAAGGTTGCCGAGGATTGTCACGAGGAGCGACGGATCGGCGTCCACATGCCCGAGCGCAGTGGGCACGTCGACCAGCAGGTTCACCCCACGCTCCCTCGCCTGGGCGGACTTGCCGAGCAGCAGAGCGGCCAGCACGGGTTCATCGATGGAGCCGAGCACCCGGTCGGCGAGTTCCTGGCTGATCGCGGTCTCGGCGCTGGCAAGTTCGAGCGCTTCGGTGGCGCGGCCGAGTTCGATGAGCGAAACGATGGTGTGCAGCCGGTTCGAGAACTCGTGGGTCTGCGAACGGAGCGCGTCTGCCATCGTCTTCGTCGACGCGAGTTCGCCGGTGAGCTGCTGCATCTCGGTTCTGTCGCGCAGGGTCGTGACGGTGCCGAAGCTCCGTGGCGGTCCGTCGTGCGGCACCGCCGGTTGCTGATTGAGCACGAGCACGCGATCGTCGGTGACGTAGATCTCATCCACAGCGGTGCGCCCACTCTCGAGCAAATCAGCCACCGGTCCGTGAATGCCGTACTCGGATGCCCGCCGCGGCGCGGCATCCGCATTCGACGCCCCAGGCGGGAGTGACAGCAGGTCGGCCGCCTGGTCGTTGTAGAGCACGATTCGGCCGTCGGTGTCGACGAGAACGAGGCCCTCGCGCACCGAGTGCAGAACCGACTCGTAGTAGGCGAACATCCGGCTCATCTCTTCGGGGCCGCGCCCCCACGTGACGCGGCGGAGGTACCGCGAGAGCAACCACGAGGCGAGCGCCCCGACGACGATCAGCGCAGCCACGATCCCGATGACGGCGGGGATCCGCTGGCCGAACGCGCCGGCGAGGTTCTCCACGGTGATGCCAACCGACACGAGCGCGACGATCTCCCCGCTGTCCGTCGTGATCGGCGCCACCGCACGCACCGACGGCCCGAGCGTGCCGGTGAAGGTTTCGGTGAACGTCTCGCCGTCGAGCGCCGGAGCGGTCGTACCGATGAAGGGTCTGCCGATCTCGTCCGGATCGCGGTGGGTGAGGCGGATGCCGTCAGTCGTCATGATCGTGACGAAGTCGACTCCGAGGGCGTCCATCAGGTCTGCCGCGTAGGGCTGCAGAGCCGCCGTCGGGTCGGGATCCTGCACCGCGTCCACGACGAACGGGTTCTTCGCGATCGACGAGGCGACGAGCGTGCTGCGGGTCGCGGCGTCCGCGTCGACCCTGGCGCGGGTGTCCAGGGCGAGTGCGGCGACGGCGATGGCTCCGATCAGCAGGATGAACGCCACCTGGAGGGCGAACAGCCGCGCAGAAATGCTCCATCGGCGCGGTTGGGAGGCCATCGCGACCTCCGCCCTGAACAGTATGAACACAAGGATGACTGTGGTGTCAGCCCACCACAGGATTGTACGCACCTCTTACCAGCGTCGACACGAAGCAGTGTCGGCCCCAACGACGGGAACATCATGGCAAAGGCGCTCAAGACCCTCCGGCGGCTGGACCGCACGCACTACCTCTACATTTTCGTGATCATCGCTGTGCTCGCCGGCATCACCGTCGGCCTGGTAGCCCCTGAGTTCGCGGTCGGGCTGAAACCGATCGGCACCGCGTTCGTGAGCCTGATCACGATGATGATCGCCCCGGTCATCTTCTGCACGATCGTGCTCGGAGTCGGGTCGATCGCCAAGGCCGCGACCGTCGGCAAGGTCGGCGGGCTCGCACTCGCCTACTTCATCGGCATGTCGACCTTCGCGCTGGCCATCGGCCTCGTCGTCGGCAACATCCTGCACCCGGGTGCGGGCCTCGACATGTCAGGCGCCAGCTATGAGGCCCCGACGGAGGAAGCGCACACGACCACCGACTTCCTCCTCGGCATCATCCCGACATCGATGCTGTCGGCCCTCACCTCCGGAAGCATCCTGCAGACCCTCTTCGTCGCCCTCCTCGTCGGCTTCGCGCTGCAGAAGATGGGCAAGACCGGCGAGCCGATCCTGACTGCGGTGAAGCAGATCCAGGTGCTCGTCTTCCGCATCCTCGCGATGATCATGTGGCTCGCCCCTGTCGGCGCGTTCGGTGCGATCGCCGCGGTTATCGGGTCCACCGGAGCCGGCGCACTCGTCGCCCTCGGCACCCTCATGATCGGCTTCTACATCACCTGCGCAATCTTCATCGTGTTCGTGCTTGGCACTCTGCTGCGGCTCGTCACCGGCGTGAACATCTTCTCGCTGATGAAGTACCTCGCCCGCGAATACCTGCTCATCGTGTCCACCTCGTCGTCCGAGACCGTTCTTCCGCGCCTCATCGCCAAGATGGAGCACCTCGGCGTGAACAAGTCCGTGGTCGGCATCACCGTTCCGACCGGGTACTCGTTCAACCTCGACGGCACCGCCATCTACCTCACCATGGCGTCGCTGTTCATCGCGTCAGCCATGGGCACGCCGCTCGAGCTCGGTGAGCAGGTCTCGCTGCTGGTGTTCATGATCATCGCGTCGAAGGGCGCGGCCGGAGTCACCGGAGCCGGGCTCGCCACCCTCGCCGGAGGCCTCCAGGCCCACCGCCCCGACCTGCTCGACGGCGTCGGCATCATCGTCGGCATCGACCGCTTCATGTCGGAAGCCCGTGCCCTCACGAACTTCACCGGAAATGCGGTGGCCACGATCCTCATCGGCACCTGGACGAAGCAGATCGACCGGGCCCGGGTCGCCGAGGTGCTGCAGGGTCGCATCCGTTTCGACGAGGCGACGATGGGCACCGGCCACGGCGAGACGGATGCCGCGACTCCCGCGGTCGAGGCGCCCCCCGCTGCCCGGGAGCTCGTCTCCCGCTGATCGAGCGGCCCTGCATAAGTGCATCGGCTCGAGGCAAGGACGGATCTGCTGATCTCGCCCTTGCCTCGGGCCGTTCAGGCCCGCGGAGTGCAGCAACTCACGGACGCCCAACAGGACCCGCACCACGAAAGTGGTGGATTTCTCCTGTTGAACGGATGCTCGGCGCAATTCCTCCTGTCGGCTGTGATGAGCCGGCGACCGGGCGAGTACAGGCATCCTTCAGGGGTACCTCGGCTACGGTGGGAGCATGACGACAATCGCCCTCGTGCGCCACGGTGAGACTGAGTGGAATCTTCGTCGACGCCTGCAGGGCCGTGCCGACATTCCGCTGAACGAGACCGGTGTGGAGCAGGCGCGGGCGCTCGCCGCCCAGTTCTCCCCGGACGACTGGTCGCTCGTATTCAGTTCGCCACTGTCCCGGGCCACGGCGACGGCCCTGGCAATCAGTGAAGGCGCGGGCATCCCCTTCGCCGGCACGGTCGACGCCCTGATCGAGCGCAGCTTCGGACAGGCCGACGGCGCCACCGCCGAAGACATCGCCGAGAAGTGGGCCGACCGCGAATTCCCCGATGCCGAACCCGTCGAAGACGTCCGCAGCCGCGGCGCCGCCGTCGTCGAAGAACTCAACGCCCAGCACCCGGGCAACCTCATCCTCGTCTCGCACGGAGCGTTCATCCGGGCGGCCGTGTTCGCGCTCACCGGAGAGAACATTCCCGGACTCGCCAACGCCACCATGGTGCAGCTGTCCCCAGCGGATGCCGGCGGCTGGCAGATCCTGCCCGCTCCGGTTTCGGTCGCCGGCTGAGCCACCCCACGGCCAGCCGCTCGCCGCCGGCGGTCGGGGGAACTAAGGTATGTGCATGGCTATAGGATCTTCTATCCGTGCCGTGGCGTCGCGCCAGGTGCTCGCCGACCACGTTTACGACGAACTCATGGTTGCGCTCGTCGACGGTCGGCTCGAAGCCGACGAACCCCTCAACATCGACGCCCTCGCCCGGAGCATGGAGATCTCGCAGACCCCCATCCGCGAGGCGCTCGCGCGGCTGGAGTCCACGGGTCTCGTCGTCCGCGCGGCCCTGAAGGGCTATCGCGTTGCACCCCTGTTCTCGATCGAGGAGGTGCGCGAGCTCATGGATGCGCGCGCCCTGCTCGAACCCGAAAACGCGTTCCGGGCCTGTGCCGCACATTCAGAGTCACTCATCACCGAGCTCGCGCAGTCGATCGACGACCTCCGGAACTCCCCGCGCGATCCCGGCACCGGCACCATCAAGCCGTACTGGGAAGCAGACGAACGCTTCCACCGCCTCATCGCCGAGGGTGCCGAGAACCGCTTCCTGCTCTCCGCCTACACAGCACTCGGAGGGCACGTGCAGCGCTTCCGCCTCTTCGGCGGGCTGGGCGTGAGCGACGCCGACCACGCGATCGCGGAGCACGCCACCATCCTGGATGCCTTCACCGCGGGGGATGCCGCCGGCGCGCGCCAGCAGATGGCCGCGCACATCGAGGGCGTCAAGCAGCGCGCGATCGCGGACAAGACCCAGCTCCGCTAGCAGGGCTGACGCCGCCGGGTTCGTGCGCCGACACCGGCGAGATTTCACTTACGCACCCAAAATCGCAGCAAGGGCGCTTTTTGGGTGCGCAATGGCCATCTCGCAACAGGCGCAGACCTCCGCTGACTTGACAATCTCACTCGGATCGTGAATCCTATAGGAAAGATGATGACAGCGACGGTATCCCCGGCGCCACACGACGAGGTGTTGAATGCCCCACTCCCGAGAGACCTGGCCCATCGCGGCCGCTCTTCACCAGTTTGCTGATCCGAGCGTGCAGGACGCTGAGCCCGAAGTCTGGCTCAAGACGTTCGAGGAAGTCGCATCCGTCGGCTTCGAGCACGTCGACCTGACCGACAACTGGCTCCGCATTGGAGACCTCGACAAGGATCGCCTCCGCGCCTTCGAGCTCATGGTCCTCGAGTCGGGCCTCCGCGTGCCGGCGCTCTCGATCACCCGCCGCAGCATCATCGACCCCGAGTCGAGCGTCGAGAACCTCGCGTACACGCACCGCACGATCGACGCCGCGGCATCCGTCGGCGTGGAGGTCATGTCACTCGGCCTGCACCGCCCGTTCACCGAAGCGCAGAAGAAGCAGCTCTGGTTCTGGAACGCCCCGAGCCCCGCCGACCCGGTCGACGACAAAGACACCTGGAACCTGGCGGTCGAGCGCTTCCGCGAGATCGGCCGCCACGCCGCCGAAAACAGCATGATCGTCTCTCTCGAACTCTACGAAGACACCTACCTCGGCACCGCCGACAGCGCCGTGCGCCTCATCGAAGACATCGACCTGCCCAACGTCGGCCTCGACCCCGACATCGGAAACCTCGTGCGCCTGCACCGTCCGATCGAGGACTGGCGCGAGATCCTCGCGAAGACCTTGCCATACACGAACTACTGGCAGGTCAAGAACTACTACCGCGACGAAGACCCCACCACCGGCTCCGTCACGTCGATCCCCGCGCCGCTGGCACTCGGTTTCATCAACTACCGGGATGCCATCCGCGACGCCCTCGCGCTCGGCTTCCAGGGCGTCTTCACCTGTGAGCACTACGGCGGAGACGGGCTTGGCGTCAGCGCCATGAACATGCAGTACCTGCGCACGCTGCTCCCCGCGGCCCAGCAGACGCCCACCCCCACCGAAGCAACACCGATGGGAGCCCTCTCATGACCCAGCTGATCACAGATGCCACCACCTTCGCGGATGCCGCCATCACCGGTTTCGTCGCCGCGAACGAACGCTACGTCCGCCGTGTCGACGGGGGAGTGGTCCGTTCCACGGTCATCCCCGACGGCCGCGTCGCCGTCGTCGTCGGCGGTGGCTCCGGCCACTACCCCGCGTTCTCCGGACTGGTCGGCCCCGGCCTCGCCGCCGGCGCCGTCTGCGGCAACATCTTCGCCTCACCGGCATCCGGCCAGGTCTACCGCGTCTCCAAAGCGGTCGAACGCGGAGCAGGCGTGCTGCTCAGCTTCGGCAACTACGCCGGTGACGTGCTCCAGTTCGGCCTCGCCGAGCAGCGCCTCCGCAGCGAAGGATTCGACGTGCGGTCGGTCGCCGTGACCGACGACATCGCCAGCGCGTCCGCCGACGAGATCGAGAAGCGCCGCGGCATCGCCGGCGACCTCACGGTCTTCAAGGTCGCCGGGGCCGCAGCCGAGGCAGGCAAGAGCCTCGACGAGGTCGAACGCCTCGCCCGCCACGCCAACGCCCGCACCCGTTCGTTCGGCGTCGCGTTCAGCGGATGCGTCATCCCCGGCGCGACCGAACCGCTCTTCACCGTGCCCGAGGGCGTCATGGCCATCGGCCTCGGAATCCACGGCGAACCGGGCATCGACGAAGCGCCCATCCCCACCGCTGTCGACCTCGCCACACTGCTCGTCGGCCGCCTCCTCACCGAGCTCCCCGACGGAGTCGCCGCAGCAGGCAGCCGCGCCGTCGTGATCCTCAACGGTCTCGGCACCGTCAAGTACGACGAGCTCTTCACCGTCTTCGCCGCCGTCACCGACGAGCTCACGCAGGCCGGCGTCGAGATCGTCGCCCCCGAGTGTGGCGAACTCGTCACGAGCCTCGACATGTCGGGCATCTCGCTCACCCTGTTCTGGGTCGACGACGAGCTCGAAGAACTCTGGAACGCGCCCGCCGACAGCCCCGCCTACCGCAAGGGCGCCATCACGGCCGAGCGCGACACCGCGATCGAGACCGTGGCGGATGCCGTTCGCACCGTTTCCGACGCCGCCAGCGCCGAGCAGCAGGCAGCGGCCCAGACCGCGCTCGACCTCCTCCGGGTCGTGCACCAGACGGTGCTCGACGGTGAAGAAGAGTTCGGCCTCATCGACGCCATCGCCGGCGACGGCGACCACGGCATCGGCATGGCCCGCGGTGTCACCGGCGCCCTGGCCGCCGGCGAGCAGGTCGTCGCCGACAGCGGCGGCGTCATCCGGCTGCTGGCCGAGGCCGGCGAGGGCTGGTCCGAGCACGGCGGCGGCACCTCCGGGGCGCTCTGGGGCATCGCGCTGACCGGCGCCGGCACCCAGCTCGCCGCCGAACCCGCGCTCGACGCCCCGGCCGTCGCCCGCGCCGTCCGCGCAGCGCTCGACGCTGTGCAGAAGCTCGGCAAGGCGCAGGTCGGAGACAAGACCCTCGTCGACTCGTTCGTCCCGTTCGTCGAGACGCTCGAAACCGCCGTCAGCGCCGGGACCGACCTCAGCACCGCCTGGGCCGACGCGGCATCCGCCTCGACCGCAGCGGCGAACGGAACAGCCGACCTCCGTCCGCGACTCGGCCGGGCCCGCCCGCTGGCCGAGAAGAGCCTCGGGCACCCGGATGCCGGTGCCATCTCCCTGGCCCGCATCGTCACCTCGATCGGCGCCCAGCTGGCAACCGGCGCATCAACGACCACAGAGAAAGAAGACAAATGAGCGAGCAACTCCGCATCGTTCTCGGCAGCGATGACGCCGGGTACGACTACAAGGAAGCGCTGAAGGCGGATCTTGAGAAGGATCCCCGCGTCGCATCCGTCACCGACGTCGGCGTCACCGCCGACGGGCACACCGCCTACCCGCACATCGCCGTCGAGGCCGCCCGCGTGGTCGCTGCCGGCGACGCCGACCGCGCACTGCTCTTCTGCGGCACCGGACTGGGCGTCGCGATCGCCGCGAACAAGGTCGACGGCATCCGTGCGGTCACCGCCCACGACAGCTACTCCGTCGAGCGCGCGATTCTCAGTAATAACGCTCAGGTGCTTACGATGGGCCAGCGCGTTATCGGCCTCGAGCTCGCCCGCCGCCTTGTGCGGGAATGGCTCGGCTACACGTTCGACCCCACCTCCTCTTCCGCTGAAAAAGTGGATGCCATCTGCAGCTACGAAGGAACCAACCGATGAACGACAGCATCACGACCGAAGCCCGCCGCCCCCGCATCGCCCTCGTCATGGGTGACCCGGCCGGTGTCGGACCCGAACTCGCCGCCAAGCTCCTCGCCCGCCCGTCGACCCTGGCCGACGCCGAGGTCTACGTGCTCGCCGACGCCGCAGAACTCGCCGACGCCGCCCGCACCGCCGGTGTCGAGGTGCCGCTGAGCGCCGAGCCGACCCCCGGCTTCGCCGTGCTGCTCGACGACAGCTCCGCCCCGGCCGAGGCGATCCCCGCCCAGCAGGTCAGCGCCGAGGCCGGCGCCCGTGCGATGCACCAGCTCACCCGTGCCCTCGACCTCGCGAACGACGGCAAGATCGACGCCATCGTCTTCACCCCGCTGAACAAGACGAGCCTCAAGATGGCCGGCATGAACCACGAAGACGAGCTGCGCTGGTTCGCCCAGGCGCTTGGCCACGACGGTGTCACCAGCGAGCTCAACGTGCTCGAAGGCCTCACCACCGCGCGCGTCACCTCGCACATCCCGCTGTCCGAGGTCGCCGGCTTCATCAAGGCCCCCGCCGTCACCGCGGCGATCCAGCTGCTCGACGAGACCCTCAAGGCCGGCGGCAACCCGACGCCGCGCATCGGCGTCTGCGCCCTCAACCCGCACGGCGGAGAGAACGGCAACTTCGGCCGTGAAGAGATCGACGAGATCGGCCCGGGCGTCGTCCGCGCCACCGAACTCGGCATCGACGCGCAGGGTCCGTTCCCGTCCGACACGATCTTCGCTGCGAAGCGCCACGAGTTCGACGGCATCGTCACGATGTACCACGACCAGGGCCAGATCGCCATGAAGCTCATCGGCTTCGACGCCGGCGTCACCATCCAGGGCGGCCTCCCCGTCGCGATCGCCACCCCGGCACACGGCACCGCCTTCGACATCGTCGGCAAGGGCATCGCCAACACCGGCGCCACCGAGCACGCATTCGACCTCGCCGTCGGCATCGCACGCCGGAAGATCGCTGTCGCCTAAGCGACGCACCACTCGTACAGAAACACAGACAAGGTAGTCGTTCCATGAGCACCATCCGTCCGAAGCGCACCTGGGTGCGCGTCCAGATCTTCTCGATCCTCTGGATCCTCGTCCTGCTGAACTTCATCGACCGCGCCACGCTGTCGGTCGCGATGCCGTTCATCAGTGAGGAATTCAACCTCACCCCCGAGATGCAGGGCTTCCTGCTCGGGTCGTTCTTCTGGACCTACCTCCTGTTCCAGATTCCCGGCGGCTGGCTGCTCGACCGCTTCGGTCCGCGCAAGATCGTCGGCGGAGCCGGCGTCCTGTGGGGCTTCTTCCAGCTCATCGCAGGCTTCGCGACGAGCGGCATGTTCCTCACGGTGACCCGTCTGGGTCTCGGCGCGACGGAGGCTCCGGTCTTCCCGGCCGGCGCGAAGCTCAACGCCAACTGGCTGCCGGCGAAGGAGCGCGCCCGCGGCGCGACCTTCGTCGATGCGGCCGGCCCGTTCGGGTCCGCTGTCGGTGGCCTCATCGTCACCGCACTCATCGGTGCGTTCGGCGGCTGGCGGATGGCGTTCATCGTCACCGGCGCCGTCACGATCATCGTCGCGGTGCTCTACTTCCTCTACCTCAAGGACCGCCCCGAAGAGCACAAGGGCGTCAATGAAGCCGAGCTCGCTCACATCCGCAGCGACGTCGCGACAGCCGACACCGCATCCGGTCCGCTTCCCCGCGTCAGCGACTACCTGCGTTCACGCTCCTTCTGGGGCCTGATGTTCGGCCGCCTCGGCTGGGCGACCGTGTGGTGGGGCATCATCTCGTGGACCCCGTCGTACCTGTCTACCGCGCTCAACTTCGACCTCGCCGCCCTCGGCTGGGGAACCTTCCTCGTCTACGGCTGCGGCGTACTGGGCCAGATCGTCGCCGGCCTCACCGCCGACAAGTGGCGGTCGAAGACCACCCGCTACAACGTGGTCATGAAGACGATCTTCGGCATCTCCGGCATCGGAACCGCGATCGCCATCTTCACCCTCCCGGGTGTCACCGATGGCGCCGTCGCGCTGGCCGCACTCAGCATCGCCGTGTTCTTCATCAACTTCGGTGGATTGTACTGGGCACTCCCCGCCTGGCTCGCCCCGAAGAAGCAGGTCGGCACCGTCGGCGGTGTGATGAACGTCGCCTCCTCCGGTGGTGGCGGTCTCGCCCCCATCGTCATGGGCTTCGCGATCGGAGCCTCAGGCGGAAGCTTCGCCGGGTCCTTCGTGTTCCTCGGCGTCTGCGCGACCGTGTACCTCCTCGGCTCGATGCTCATCAACTTCGAGAAGCCGCTGGCCGTCGCCCGCCACACCGACACGACGCCGACCGCCGAAGGCGAGGGCGAGCGCGAGACTGTCGGGTCCGCGACGTGAGCCGGTACGCCGGCGGCATCGTCGACGCGCACCACCACTTCTGGGAGCCGTCACTCGGGCGCAACCCGTGGCTGCTTCCGGATGCTGCGATCCCCTTCCGCTACGGCGGCTACGAGTCCATCAAAAAGGACTACTTCCCGGACGACCTGCTGGCGGATGCCGCCGGATTCCGGATCGTGGGAACGGTCACGATGGAGACCGAATGGGATCTCGACGACCCGGTGGGGGAGATGCGCCACATGGCGTCGATCGCCGACCGGTTCGGGCTGCCGAGCGGTGCCGTCGCGCACGCGCAGCTGAAGCGCGGCGACGTCGAGGGAACCCTCGAACAGCTGGCCTCCATTCCGCTCGTGCGCGGCGTGCGGAACAAGCCGGGGCAGGCGGCATCCGCTGCCACCGCCCCGGCCACGCCGACCCTGCTCACCGACCCGGACTGGCAGCGCGGCTACGCGTTGCTGGCTCGGTACGGCCTCGACTTCGAGCTGCAGACCGCGTGGTGGCACCTCGACGACGCGCTCACGCTGGCGCAGCGTCACCCCGACATCCCGATGATCGTCAACCACACGGCGCTGCCGGTGGACCGGTCCCGTGAGGGCATCGACGGCTGGGCTCAGGCCCTCACCTCGATCGCATCAGCGCCGAATGTGTCGATCAAGATCTCCGGCATCGGTCTGCAGGGCGTGCCCTGGACTGCCGAGAACAACCGCGAGATCGTCGAACGCACGGCCGAAATCTTCGGGCCTGACCGCATCATGTTCGCCAGCAACTTTCCGGTCGACGGTCTTACCGGCAGCTATGCCGACATCATGGGCGGCTTCGTCACGATCGCCGAGGGCTGGAGCGACGACGAACAGCGTCAGGCGTTCCTCACCAACGCGATCCGCATCTACCGCCTCGACCCCGCACTGGCCTCGGCGTGACCGTTTACATCGGCGCAAGCACGAAGATGTACCTCGGCTACGCCCAGACCGTAGCCTGGCTCGACGGGATCGCCGCCGAACTCGACGCGCGCCCTGGGCTCGCCGGAGTCGTCCCCTTTGTCATCCCGTCCTTCCCCCTGCTTCCTGCCGCACTCGATCGGCTCGCCTCCCGGGGCGTGCTGATCGGTGCGCAGGCGGTGAGCTGGGGAGACGGCGCACTGACCGGCGAAGTGTCAGCTGCTCTGCTCGCTGAGATGGGCGTCAGCCTGGTCGAGATCGGCCATGCCGAGCGCCGGCGGCACTTCGGCGAAACCGATGAGGTCATCGCCCGCAAGGTCGAGGCAGCGGATGCCGCCGGGCTGCGTTCCCTGCTCTGCATCGGTGAACCGGAACGCACGGACCCCGACGAGGCCGTGGCGTTCTGCCTCGCGCAGGTGCGGAGCGCGATCCGCGCGGATGCCGGCAAGCTGGCATCCCTGATCGTCGCCTACGAACCGATCTGGGCGATCGGCGCCGCCGAGCCGGCGGACCCGGACTACGTCGTCGCCGTGCTCACCGGACTCCGCTCCGCGCTGGCGGCGCTCACTGACTCCGTCCCGCCGATCGTCTACGGCGGGAGCGCGGGCCCGGGACTGCTCGGACGGCTTCCTGCGGCAGACGGTCTGTTTCTCGGGCGCTTCGCCCACGATCCCGCGAGTTTCGCGCGCGTGCTCGACGAGGCATCCGATCGCGTTCTCGACCCAACCTGAACCCCCACAACGTAACAATCATGTTTCGGCCGCCAATAGTGCAGCAACGCAGTCGTAGATCCGATAGGATCTTTGATTACAGCCTCAATGGCCGTCACTTGTACCTCACAATCACTGGTATGAAATCAAAGGAGATAGACAATGGTGTCAACCACAGTTAAAGCGGTCGCCGTCGCAGGCATCGCCCTGCTGGCACTGACCGGATGTAGCGCCTCGGCTGCCCAGGAGAAGTCAGCAGAGGGCGGCGAAGCCTTCAAGCTCAGCGGTGACGTCCGCATGATCGTGCCGTTCTCGGCCGGTGGCGGCAGCGACCTGAGCGGCCGGGCCATTGCCTCGGGCCTCGAAGAGGTCGCCGACATCAACGTCAGCACAGAGAACCGCGAAGGCGGATCCGGCGCGATCGGCTACTCGCACTTCCTCGGCCAGGAAGGCAAGGACAACTACCTCCTCGCTTCCGAAACCGCTCTGCTCGCCCTCCCGCTCACGCAGGACGTCGAGTTCGAGTACACCGACTTCACCCCGATCATGAAGCTCGGCGACGACTACACGCTCCTCGTCGTCGCACCTGACTCTCCTTACGAAACCTGTGACGAGGTCGTCGACGCAGCCAAGAAGGACCGCGTCGTCGCCGCCGTCTCCGGCGCAACCAGCCTTGACGAGATCGTCTTCACGCTCGTCGAAGACGAGATGGACGTCGAATTCGACCGCGTTCCGTTCGAGTCGGGCAGCGAAGTCCTCGCCGCACTGCTCGGTGGCACCATCGACATCGCGTCGCTGAACCCGGGTGAAGTTCTCGGCCAGCTCGAGTCCGGTGACCTCAAGGCTCTCTGCGCCTTCTCCGACGAGCGCTACGAGTACAAGGAGCTGAAGGACATCCCGACGGCTAAGGAACAGGGCGTCGACGTGTCGTTCGCACAGTTCCGTGGCTTCATCGCTCCCGGCGGCATCTCTGACGAGGCCAAGGAATACTGGATCGAGCAGGCGAAGGCGTTCGAGAAGTCTGACGCGTACGCGCAGTACATCGAACAGAACGTGATGCAGGCCAACGCGGTCTACGGCGACGACTTCGCCGAGTACCTCGACGGCAACTACGAATCGCTCGAGAAAGCACTGGGCTAGTGGAATCTGTACGACTCAAGGTCGCCGGGATCGCGTTCACCGCGGTCCTGGCGGCCGTCGGCATTGCCGCCGTCATCGGCGGTCTCATGTACGGCGTCTTCGCTGAAGACGGGCTCATCGGCCCCGGCTTCCTGCCGGTCATGTCCGGTGGGCTGGTGGCGCTCTTCGCCATCAGCGACATCATCTCGCGGCTTCTGGCTCGCAAGCACCCCGTCGACGAGCGAGAGCTCCTCCTCGACGACGAGTCGGCCGCCGAGCTCGAAGCAGAAGCAAAAGTGCCCGACATCGACATCTTCGGCCGCAGCCAGAAGCAACGCAACAAGCAGCTGATCGCGGTGATCGGCATCCTGATCGCCACCGTCGCCCTCGTCGAGGTCCTCGGCTTCATCCTTGCCTTCGGCATCATGCTGGTCGTTACGGCTGTGCTCGTCGAACGACGCAAACTCCTTCCTTCCATCCTCGTTGCGGTCATCGCACTGGGTGTGGCCTACCTCGTCTTCGGAGTGCTGCTGCGTGTGCCGCTGCCCCAGGGCCTTTTCGGAATGTTCTAGCCATGATCGACAACCTCATCCTCGGTTTTCAGACCGCTCTGACATTCGAGAACATCGTCTGGTGTTTCATCGGTGTTCTGATGGGCACCATCATCGGGCTCATGCCCGGTCTCGGCTCCACCACGGGTGTGGCCATCCTGATCCCGCTGACCCTCACGCTCGAGCCGGTCACCGCGCTCATCATGCTCGCCGGCATCTACTACGGCGCCCAGTACGGCGGGACCATCACCTCGGTGCTCATCTCGACACCGGGTGAAGCCGCGAGTGTCGTCACGACTCTCGACGGCTATCAGATGGCCCGCAAGGGCCGGGCCGGTTCGGCCCTCGCGATCAGCGCGATCGGCTCGTTCGTCGCCGCGATCATCTCCCTCGCCCTGCTGATGGCGCTCGCGCCACCACTCGCAGACCTTGCGCTCAACTTCGGCCCGGTCGAGAACCTGGCCATCATGATCCTCGGTCTCGTGATCGTGGTCAGTTTCGCGGGCGGATCGCTCAAACGCGGCCTGATGATGGCATCCCTCGGTCTCCTCATCTCGACCGTCGGTGTCGCCACCGGGTTCAGCCAGGCGCGGTTCACGTTCGGCAACGTCGACATGCTCGGCGGTATCCCGTTCGTCGAGGTCATGATCGGTCTCTTCGCCGTCGGCGAGGTGCTGTACCAGATCCGGATCGGTGCCGCTGCTCCGATCCGCACCCGCTTCAAGGACATGGTCATCACCAAGTCGGAGCTCAAGCGCAGCGCTGCCCCGATCTTCCGGGGGAGTGGCATCGGCTTCCTGCTCGGAATCCTGCCGGGCGCCGGCTCCACGCTGGCCTCGTTCATGGCCTACGGCATCGAGAAGCGCGTGTCGAAGAACCGCGGCGAGTTCGGCCGCGGCGCCATCGAAGGTGTCGCCGCTCCCGAGGCTGCGAACAACGCGGCTGCGAACGCCAACTTCGTGCCGACGCTCGCCCTCGGCATCCCGGGTGGTGGAACGACCGCCGTGCTCCTCGGCGCGTTCACCATCTACGGTCTCCAGCCGGGTCCGCTGCTGTTCGAGACCCAGCCCGCCCTGGTCTGGGGTCTGCTCGTCTCGTTCTTCATCGGCAACGTGCTGCTCCTGGTGCTCAACCTGCCGCTCGCGCCGGTGTTCGCCCAGATGCTCCGCATCCCGTACGGCTACCTCTACCCGATCATCCTGCTGACGAGCTTCATCGGCGCCTACTCGGTGAGCAACAACATGTTCAGCGTGGTGCTCGTGCTCATCTTCGGGCTCATCGGCTACGTCATGAAGGAACTCGACCTCCCGGTCGCGCCCCTCGTGCTCGGCCTCGTGCTCGGCCCACTGTTCGAGAAGGCGCTCGTGCAGACATCCGCTCTCGGACAGGGAAGCTTCAGCATCATCCTCGAGAGCCCGATCTCCGTGGTCATCCTCATCGCCGCCGTGTTCTTCGCGTTCGGCCCGGCCCTGCTGGGTCGCGTCGCCAAGCGCCTCACGGCGAAGAAGGCAGAAGAGGCGCTCACGAAGTAGCGTTCCTCCCCACCTCGACGAGAGGGCATCCGTTCACGCGGGTGCCCTCTCGTCGTATCATTCCGGTCTCTCGCCGTTCCCAGCACCGCTACAGTGCACCTATGACCACCGCTGCGGCGATCCTCGCCTGCCTCATCCTCGTCGCACTCGCCGTCTTCCAGGCGCTCCTCATCGCGGGCCGCCCCCTCGGCCGCTTCGCCTGGGGCGGCCAGCACGAGGTTCTCCCGCGCAACCTCCGCATCGGCAGCGCGGTCTCGATCGTGCTCTACGCCATCTTCGCCATCGTGATTCTCGAGGCGGCCGGACTGACAAACCTGCTGCCGGACGCCGTCGCAGAGATCGGCATCTGGGTTCTGACCGCCTACTTCACGTTGGGCATCGTCATGAACGGCATCTCGCGGAGCAAGCCCGAGCGCAACCTGATGACCCCGGTCTGTGTCGTGCTCGCGGGGCTCTGCCTCATCATCGCGCTCAGCTGAGGTCCGTACCGTATTTTCGGGAGGATGATCCGGGGGTCCATCGTCCATACGTGGACAGACCCCACGATCTTCCTCCCGAATAGCAGGCGGCCCCGGCGCGCGCACGCAAAAGAGCGGCCGCCGCCGGATTACCGGCGACGACCGCTCGTCGTGAGATGCGAGCTAAACGGGTCAGCTACACGGGGTCAGCGTCTTCACCCCGACGCCAAGCGCATTCACGCCGCCGAGCAGCACGACCTTGGTCGCACCCAGCGACGCGATGTCCGCGATCACATACGGCGGAACGCAGTGGCCCTGCACGGTGTAGAGCGGAGCCTTGTTCTTTCCCGCGAGCGCGGCTCCGGCCAGCGCGTCGGCGTAACCGGTTCCCACCGCCAGGTAGACGAAGTCGCTGTCGGTGAATGACGCGCGGTTGATCGCGCCCGACGTCTCGTACCGGTCGGCGCCGCCGAGGCGGCTGACCTTCGTTGCCCCGACCAGTGACTTGAGCGAGGCTTCCATCTTCGTGTTGACGACGGCGGTTCCTCCGGCGATCGCGACTTCCGACACCGTGAGGTCGGTCAGCAGCTTCGTCGTGGCCGCGTCGAGTCCACTCTCGTGTCCGTCGACGAGTACAACGGGTGCGCCGACCGCTCCGGCGGCCGCCGACGCTGCGAGCGCATCAGGGAAGTCCCGCGCCGTCGCAACGAAGGCCTTGTCCGAGCCGATTTCACCGAAGGCCTTCTCGACGATCACGCGTGCCGTCTCGAAGCGGTCGCCGCCGGCATCCCTGCGGATCGACGGCGTGAGCTTCGACAGTTCGGTGTAGACGGATGCCGACACGGCCGTTTCGCCGCCGACCACGACGATCTTCTGCGGCTTGAGCCGTTCGATCTCCTTCTTCACCGGCTCGGGGAGTGACGAGTCGGTGGTCAGGAGCAGCGGCCCGCCCTGCACGGCAGCGGCCGGTGCGGCCGCCAGCGCATCAGGGAACTTGCCGCCGGTGGCGACGTAAACCACCTTCACATCCGGCTCGAAGCTCTCCGCGATCTTGACAGCCGTCTTGTAGCGGTCGTCGCCGGAGATCTGACTCACCACCGGTTCGAAGACCGCGGCTGCGGCGATGACCGGGCTGGGAACCGAGGTTTGGGCCGCCGTGGTGTAGCCAGCCTTGACCCCGGTCACGGTCACGGTGAGGCGCTTGCCCAGATCGGCAGTCGTCAGAGCATGCGTTCCCGCCGTTGCGCCACTGATCGCAACGCCATCCCGAAGCCACTGGAATGACAGGGCGTCAGGTGCAGGTGACCAGGCTCCGGCCGCGGCGGTCAGCGTGCGACCGACCTCAGGCGTACCGGAAACAGTCGGCACCGGCGTCGTGACGAAGGGTTTGATCTCCTCAGTCACCGTCGCCGTCGCGGCGGATGTCCTCGTCGCGCTGGCGTACCCCGTCTTCGTTCCGGTGACCGAGACGGTCACCTTCTTTCCGGCGTCAGCGGCGACGAGCGAGTAGGTCGCTGCCGTTGCGCCGCTGATCGCGACACCATCGCGGTTCCACTGGTAGGCCAGCGTCACCGGGGCGGGTGTCCATGTGCCTGCCGTGGCGGTCAGGGCCTTTCCGACCGTCGCCGTCCCGGCGATCGTCGGAACCGGAGCCGCGGTCAGTGCCGGCAACTCAGGTGTTGCGGCCGCGATCACGGCGGCGGTTGCGACCGACGTCTTCGACACGGTCGTGAACCCTGCCTTGCTGCCGGTCACCGTGACCGTGATCGCCTTTCCGAGGTCAGCCGTAGCGAGGGTGTACGTCGCTGCGGTCGCTCCGGTGATAGCGGTTCCGTCTCGGTTCCACTGGTACGCGAGGGTCACGGGCTCCGGCGTCCAGGTCCCAGCGGATGCCGTGAGGACCTTTCCGACCTGCGCCGTACCACCGACGGTCGGCACGGGCGTTGCCGTCAACGGGGTCGGCGCTGCCGCCTTCTTCTGGAGCACGACGGTCGGGTTCGTGACGGTCGTGGCGGCGCCCACCGTGATGGAGTCAGCAGTGGCGAGCGTCGCCTTGCCGGAGAAGAACTGAGCGCTGTACACATCGCCGATGAGCGAGGCGTTCCAGTATTCATCTTCCCAAGTATCGGTGAACCCGACCTTGTACGTGCCGCTGTTGAGCCGCGAAATGCGGTAAATGCCTTCGCTATCCGTGCTGGACGCCTGCACGATGGTCCACTCGGTTCCGACTTTCTGCCAGACCGGCACGATGATGTCGGCGAGCGGGCTGCCGGCTGCGTCGGTGACGGTGCCGGTGAGCTCCGAACCTTCCACCAGTGTCGCGTTCTTGCCGGCGGAGTCCTGTCCGACAACAACCGTCGCCGGAGTGGCCGCCGACTCGACAGTTGCGCCGTTCCACCACTGCCGGGCGAAAGGCTGCTCGTTGTAGCCGCCGCCGTAGTAGTCGAACGAGACCGTGTAGGCACCGGCAGCAAGACCGTAGATGGTGTAATTGCCGTAGGAGTCAGTGCTGGCCGACTGCCACGCGTAGAAGTCGTCGCTGATGCCGCTGGCGGACACCGTCACGCCTTCGAGGTTTCGCGTCGGAGAGCCCGCGGCTTTCACATTGCCGGAGATGGTGCCGCCCTTCGCCATGACGACGTCCTTGCCGGTCACGGTGGACGAGGCTGCGACGGCGAACCGTGGTGCATCACCGGCGGAGGTCGCTCCCCACGCTTGGGAAACGTAGTTGAGCATGGCCGATGCCGCATCGAAGGTCAGAGAGTAATCGCCGGCAGGTAGACCGATGACGGTGTAGTTTCCGTTGCTGTCGGTGACCGCTGACCCCCACGAGCCGACACTGTTGGACATGGTGGACACGTAGACGCCGGCGAGGTTGACCGCCGGTGAGCCCGCTCCCTTGACGTTGCCCGAGATCGTCGCCCCAACGGGGAGTACGGCATTCTTTCCGGTGACCGTCTCGCCCGCAACTACGGTGATCGGCGTCGGATCCTGGCTGGAGCCAGAGGTGCTCCAGCCCATTGAGACGTAATTCTTCCCGGAGTTGCGAGCGTCGAAGCGGAGCGTGTAGCTGCCTGCGGGCAGTCCGGTTATGACGTAGTTTCCGTTGACATCCGTCTCGAAATAGCCGCCCCAGTAATTGGGGTCGTCGGCCAGAATCTGCACCTGAATTCCGGCGAGATTCACGTTCGGGGATCCGGCGCCTTTGACGTTGCCCGAAATGGAAGCGCCCTTCGCGAGGACCGCATTTGCAACACGTGTCTGACCCGCGGCGACCACGATCGACGTCGCATCCTGCGGTGACGATTTTCCGTCCCAGTACTGGTTCATGTAGAGAGTGCCGCTGGCGTCGAACTGCACGTTGTAACTGCCCGCCGGGAGACCTTGGAGGGCATAGTTGCCGGCGTCGTCAGTGGTGGCCGACGCGAAGACTCCCTCGTCAGACATCGCCGATACAGAGATGCCCGCGAGGTTGACGGCAGGGTTTCCGGCGCCCTTGACGTTCCCTGAAATGGTCGCGGCTGGTGCGAGGATGGCGTTCTTGCCCGAGACCGTTGCGCTGGCGGCGACAGTGAAGGTGTCTGCGCTATCGCGTGTCGTCTTTCCGCTCCACCATTGGGCCGCGCCTCGATAGTTCGAGTCTTCGAATTGCAGCGTGTACGGTCCCGCGACGAGCCCACGAATCGTGTAGTTGCCCGAGGCGTCGGTGACTGCTTGCCCGCCATCTCCGGTGTCGGACATGGCGTAAACGTACACTCCGTCGAGGTTGGCGCCAGAAGCGCTACCGAGCTTGACGTTTCCGGAGATCGTCGCACCCAAGACGAGGGCGCCATTGATTCCGGACGTCGTGGCACCCGCCGCGACAGCTACCGAGGTCGCTGAGTCGAATGTCGTCGCGTTCTTCCACCACAGCGGCGCATAAGCCCCAGAGAACTCCTGGAACTCGATCTTGTAGTTGCCGGGCTCCAGATCAGTGAACGTGTAGTTGCCCGAGGCATCGGTGGTGGTGCCAGCGAGTTGCATGTGCCACAGCGAATCGGCTTCGTAGAGCGACACCCACGCGTTGGCGATGTTCTTGCCACCACCCGCGACAGTGCCCGATATGCTCCCCGTGGTCACCTCGGCAACGGCGGGCGTCGCACCAGCGACCAAACCCCCGGCCGTGAGAAGCACGGTCACGGCGAGAGCGAGCGCTCGCCTCGGCCATTTCGGACGGTGTAGTGGCTGCGCGGCCGCTTTCGAGCGTGACAAATTTTCCCCCAAGGTATCTGCATGCAAAGAAGAGGCCCGGGTCATACCCGGGCCTCCGCTCAGACTAGGGGACGGATGCTGCCTGCGATACTCCCGCGAAGGAGGCACGGCAGGCCTGATCGTGAGCACTTTTCTGTGCCGTGCGGTATTCAGCATCCGTGGAGGCGAATGAGTCGTTCGCAAGCACGGAGATTTCTCATCGAAACGGTCGTTGTCGCCCGTCGGGGGCCTTTCGCGCGCACATCTCTGAAGTTGCGAACAGCGCCTCTGGCGGCTGGGCGCGCGCGACGGGTCAGCACGGCATCCGCACGCCCCCCGCTGCAGATGCTTCCTACCGAAATGGGTCAGCACGGCACAAGGAAAGAAGCGCGAGGCAAGGATGCCGCGGCAACGTTAATCCTTATCCGGCGCTGTTTTCCTTGCCCCGTGCTGGTGCTGCTTCGGAGCTGCTGGCTGCATCAGCGTCGGTGCTGCCGGCTGCATCGGCGGCGCGAAGGCTGCGGATCAGCACAAGCACCAGCATCCGCACGGCCTCCCCCTGCGCCTGCTTCGGCCCGCACCCGATCAGCACGGCATAAGGAAAGAAGCGCGAGGTAAGGATGCCGCGGCAACGTTGGTCCTTATCCGGCGCTGTTTTCCTTGCCCCGTGCTGGTGCGTCGTCGGAGCTGCCGGCTGCATCAGCGTCGGAGCTGCTGGCTGCATCGGCGTCGGTGCTGCTGGCTGCATCGGCGGCGCGAAGGTCGCGCATCAGCACAAGCACCAGCATCCGCACGGCCTCCCCCTGCGCGTGCTTCGGCCCGCACCCGATCAGCACGGCACAAGGAAAGAAGCGCGAGGCAAGGATGCCGCGGCAACGTTGGTCCTTATCCGGCGCTGTTTTCCTTGCCCTGTGCTGGTGCGACGTCGGAGCTGCTGGCTGCATCAGCGTCGGAGCTGCCGGCTGCATCGGCGTCGGTGCTGCCGGCTGAATGGGCGGCGCGAAAGTCGCGCATCAGCACTAGCATCAGCATCCGCACGGCCTCCCCATGCGCGTGCTTCGGCCCGCACCCGATCAGCACGGCATAAGGAAAGAACCGCGAGGCAAGGATGCCGCGGCAACGTTGGTCCTTATTCGGCGCTGTTTTCCTTGCCCCGTGCTGGTGCTCCGTCGATAGCGTCGGCGGCGTCAGCCCCAGAAGCATCAGCACCAGAAGTAGCAGCACCCGAAGCAGCCGCGTGCCCCAGCGGCTTCTGATCCCGAGCCGCCGCCATCGCCGCCCGCCCGGACGGCAGCAGCACGGCGATCACCATCACCAGGATCGTGGCGATGCCGGCCGCGATGAGCAGCAGCTGCACACTGATCACATCGGCGAGCGGACCGAACACCGTCATGCCGATCGGCGTCGCCAGCGCCATCACGATGCTCACGTAGCTGAAGACCCGGCCGTGCATCTCGGGTTCGACGGTCTCCTGCACGAGGGTCATGAACGGGGCCGAGAACAGCGGCACCAGAAGTCCGAACACGAACATGAAGCCGTAGAACACCCACAGGTTCGGGGCGAGGCCGAGAGCGATCGTGAACACCGCGAAGCCGAACGTGGCGAAGAGGATCAGGCCGATCCGGCTCCGCTTGGCTAGAACCGTCGCGACCACGATGCCGCCGAGGATCATGCCGACGCTGAATGCGATCTCGAGCACGGTCACCATCCACACTTCGGTGCCGAAGGTGCGGGCAATCAGCAGCGGGGTGATGAACGACGGCGCAACGGTGAGCAGAAAGATGATCGCGAAGACGCCGAGGAGCCACCGGACGACCTTGTGCTGCCAGATGTACCGCATCCCCTCGACGAGGTCTTCGCGATAGGTCGAGGTCTTCGCGGCGATCGAGGCGAGCGTCGGCACTGCCACGAACGCGAGGAAACCGACGCCGATCACCGCCGTGACGAAGTCGATGAAGAACACAGGCACGATGCCGAAGAGCCCGAACACCGCACCGGCGACCGCCGGCGCGAGTAGCGCCATCGCCGACTGGATCGACCCGAACAGGCCGTTGACCCGCATCAGCTGGTCGGCCGGCACGATCTGCGGAATCATCGCCTGCACCGCCGGCGTCTGAAAACCCGCGCCGATCGAACGCGCACCGACCGCGAGCAGGATCACCCAGAGATCCGTGACGCCGTTGAGCATCGCGAGCGCGAGCACGAACGTCACTACGGCGATCGCACTGTCGGCGAGGATCACGAGCACCCGCCGGTTCATCCGGTCGGCCACGACGCCGCCGAAGATCGACACGATGCCCTGCGGCAAAAACGCCGCGATCGCGTACAGCGCGATCGCAAACCCCGACTGGGTCTCGAACGTGACGTACCACATCACCGCGTACTGCACGATCATCGAACCGAACAGCGAGATCGTCTGGCCGCTCAGAAACAGGCCGACGTTCCGCTTCCAGTGCGCAGGCACAGCAGGCACATCGGAACCACCAGACACAGCGGATGCCGCCTCGCCGGCCGCGAGCGCGTCGTCGGTTGCAGGGGTGGCGGGGTCGGGATTCACGTCGTTCACAGTACCGGGTGGGTGTGACATCCGGCATCCGTCCTGCGGCGGAGAAAACAGGGCGGCCCGGAAACCCCGGCGTTACATCGCCGCAACACCGCGCTGTGAGCATGAGCAACACGCCGCGCACCGCGGTCAACGCGGCGCGGGAGTCTCGCACGCGCTTCTTGAACGCCCCGAGAGGATCACCCTTGAGTCAGCCACCACGGCATCGATTCCGCACCTTCGTCCTGCTGCCCGGAGCGGTGCTTGCCGTCGCAGCCACCAGCCTCGGCGGTTTCAGCGTCGCCACAGCAGCGCCGTCCGACACCACCGGCCTGAACTTTCTCGCCCCGTTCTACAGCGAGGCAGATCTCACCGGCGACGACGCAGTCGATGAGAACGACATCGACCTGCTGATGACGGCACTCGGCACGTCGACCACGGATGCCACCTGGTCGACGGTCGAAACAGCCGACTTCGACGCCAACGGAACGATCACCGTCACTGACGTGGCGTCGCTGTCGCAGCGCACGCTCTACGATGACGGCCCGTTCTCGCCGGTCGAGGCCACCACGATCGACGTGCAGAAAGCCATGAACGCCGGCGTCGTCACGGCCGTCTCGCTCACGCAAATGTACCTCGACCGCATCGCCGCCTATGACGACCAGGGCGAGACGCTTAACTCGATCATCTCGGTCAACGAGAACGCGCTTCAGATAGCGGCCGAACTCGACGCCGAACGCGCCGCCGGCGGCCCCCGCAGCATGCTGCACGGCATCCCGGTTCTCGCGAAAGACAACTACAACACCGTCGACATGCCCACGACGGCGGGTTGCACCTGCCTGAGGAACAACCAGACGGATGCCGACAGCCAGATCGTCGAGCAGCTGCGCGCTGACGGCGCGGTCATCCTGGCGAAGGCGAACCTCGACGAGTTCGCGTTCAACCTGTCGACCGACAGCTCGCTCGGCGGCGTCACCAACAGCGCCTACGTGCGCACCCAGAACGCGGGCGGATCGAGTGGAGGAACCGGCGCATCGATTGCCGCGAACCTCGGCATCATCGGCCTCGGCACCGACACCGGCGGATCCATCCGCGTGCCGTCGTCGTTCAACCAGCTGGTGGGCGTGCGCCCCACCGTCGGGCTCGCCAGCCGTGACGGCATCATCCCGCTCGCCCTGTCGCAGGACACCGGCGGCCCGATGACCCGCACCGTCTCTGACGCGGCCATCGCCCTCGACTCGATCGCCGGCTACGACCCGGAAGACGCGATCACGGCAGAATCGAACGGCAACATCCCGACCTCGTTCACCTCGTCGCTGGATGACTCCAGCCTCGAAGGCGTCCGCATCGGGTACGTCCCGTCGATCGTCGGCACCAACGCTGCCGTCAACCGCCTGTTCTCCGAGGCCCTCGCCGACCTCCAAGCGCAGGGCGCCACGGTCGTGGAGATGGTGATCCCCGAGCTGCCCATTGTTCAGGGTTACTCGAGCGGAAGCACCAACGAGTTCAAGCACGACCTCAACGAGTACTTCGCCAAGTTCGTCACCGATCCTGACGTGCCGTACTCCTCGCTGGCCGAGATCATCGCCGCCGAGGACTACCAGGCGCCGGCTCGAACGAACACCATGAAGGCGCGTGAAGCGGTCACCGAAGAGCAGTACCAGGCCTGGATCGTGAGGCACAACGCTGAAATCGCCAACGGTGAGCGTATTCTGAGCGGCGCCATGGACTCCCACAACGTGTCGGCCATGGTCTACCCGACCACGACCGGGCAGTACAGCACAGGGGCGAACAACCGCCTCAGCCCGTACAGCGGGATGCCGGCGGTCACCGTTCCGATGGGCCTCTCGTCCACCGCGATCGACGGCAGCGCGATCGACGGTGCGCCGTCGAACATCGAGTTCCTCGGCCGGTCCTACGCGGAGTCCACTCTGATCGGGCTCGCGTTCGACTACGAGCAGGCGACCCTGCACCGCACCTCGCCGGCCCTGTTCCCGGCATTGGCGGGTTGAGCCATGGCGATCACACGAAACAACACGAGTAATGAATTGAAAGGTAAGCCATCCATGTCACGAGCGGCGAGCATCCGAAACCGTGCTGCAGTTCCGGTGTTCGCCGCGCTGGTGGGAGGGCTCGTTCTTGCGGCGCCCCTGCCAGCCGTCGCAGCACCGAGTGCGGCGACGTTCTCGATAGCGGTGTCGGATGCCACGGTGCAGGTCGGCGAGACGGTCGACGTCATGGTGGCGGTCACCGGCGCCGTGGATCTCTACGCCTACGACCTGTCGCTGGGGTACGACGCCGACGTGCTGGAGTACGTCGACGGCAGTGCCCAGACCGCGATCTCCGGTCAGAGCTCCGCCACGGCAACGGGCGGTGAGGTGCGGTTCGTCCACACCAAGCTCGGAACCTCACCGAGCGCGGCCGGCGACCTCACCCTCGCGACCCTGTCGTTCGAGGCTCTCGCAGCTGGGGACGTCTCGCTCGGACTGGACCTCGAACTGGTCGGTTCGGATGCCGTCTCGGTTGCGTTCGCTGACGCGGCAACAGCAGCCATCTCGGTTCCGGCCCCGCCGGCGCCGGTCACGACGCCGCCTGCTCCGTCGGCTCCCGCCGTTCCCGCGGCTCCCGCCGTTCCGGCGCCTGCCGTGGACGATGTGGACCCGGTTGCCGGCCCTGGACGCGACAGCCTGTCGGTCACGGGCGCCGACGTTGCACCCTGGCCCATCCTCGGCGCCGTGGCGGCGCTTCTGCTCGGAGGGCTGATTCTGCTTCGGGTCCGCCGCAAGCGGGCTTCGTCGGTGTAGCGAGCACATCGGCAAAAGCAATGGGCACCGGATGTAACCATCCGGTGCCCTTTGTCACGCGAGAGCGCGTCGAACCTACAGCGCGGTGTAACCACCATCGACCAGCACGTACGAGCCGGTCATGAAGCTGGCCTTGTCTGACAGCAGGAACGTCGTCACGTTGGCGATCTCCTCCGGCTGGCCGAGCCGGCCGAGCGGGTGCTTGGCCTCCAGGCCGTTGAGAATCTCAGCGGCAGCGGTCTTCAGCAGCGGGGTTTCGATGTAACCGGGGCCGACCGCGTTGATACGCAGCCCCTGTGCGCCGTACTCGGCAGCCGCGTTCTTGGTGAGGCCGACGACGGCGTGCTTGGTGGCCGTGTACGCGGAGCTGCCGATAGCCGCGACCGTGCCGTGAATGGAGGCCATGTTGACGATGGCGCCTTCAGCAGCACCGGCCTTGAGGATCTCCGGAATCTGGTAGCGCATGCCATAGAGCACACCGCTGAGGTTGATGCCGATGACGCGGTCCCAGTCGGCGATGTCGATCTCACCGGTAGGGGCGCTTGCGCCGCCGATGCCGGCGTTGTTGACCGCGTAGTTGAGGCTTCCGTAGGTTTCGACGGCGAAGTCGACGGCCTTCTTGCTGTCTTCGGCCACCATGGTGTTGGCCTTGAACGAGACAGCGGTTCCGCCGGCGGCCGTGATCTCGTCGACCACGCGGTTGGCGCCGTCAAGGTCGATGTCGACAACGACGACGTTGACGCCGTTGCTGGCGAGGTCTTTGCTGATCGCCTCACCGAGCCCCGAGCCGCCGCCGGTGACCAGTGCCGTTTTGCCTTCGAAATTACCCATGTTGTTTTCCTCCTGCGCGGGGACCTGTTGTGCAGTCCCCTGATCCAGGCGGTCCGTGATCGGACCGTCACTCTGTCCAACGTCAGGCTACTCGTCTTCTATTCCATGCATATGCATAAATTCGCATGGGCAGGCTGCGCGAGAGTCGGGAAAGGTCTAACAGGCCAGGACCGGACACCCGGGCCCGACTGACCCCTTGGCCAGATAGATGCCCCCCGCAGACTGGCCGAGGGCATCCAGAACACCGATCCGGAGCGCAGCGACGCGGTATTCGTCGTCAGGCACCGACGCCCAGTCCGCTGGCTCGGGTGACCCCGTGAGCGGGTCGTTCTGCGCGTTGGCAGTGAGAGAGACGACTCCGTCGACGTACAGCGCCATCACCGCACCGAGCATCGACGCGATGGGCGCGGAAGCCTGCCCGGTTGGAACCATGCCGTCGGCGGTCGGCACTGCGCCGCGCACGGTGCTCTCCACAACCGCGCCGAGTCCGGTGCTGAGTCCGGTGACGAGAAGATCGAGCTGATCAGCGATCGGCCCGTTGAGGATCGAATCGAGCACCGGCCCCAGAAGAATCACCTCCTCGAGGCCAGGCAGAACACTGAACTCGGCTGTGGTGTTCAACGAACCCAGCGTGCCTGTCGCTGTTGCGTCGAGAGAACCGATGGGAACGACCTGGGGGAGGATGACGCCGACCGACACCGCGATGTCGGCAGAGATACCGACGCTCACATGGACAGCGTCGAGCGCATCCGTGAGCAACGCCTGCGCCTGGCCGAGCCACGAAACGATGGCGGCATCCAGTGCCGCGGTCAGCGCGTCAACGACGGCGTCGGTCAGCAAGAGGGGGGTGTTTGGCGGCAGCCCGTTGAGGTGGCTGCGGTCGCTGGCATACGCGGAGCCCAGGAGAGAGGCGGTGTCGACACGGAGAGTGCCGGTGCCGGGATCGATGAGCAGAAGCCCGTCCGCATCGGCGAACGGTAGAGACAGGAAGGTTCGGACCGGGGCCAGGTCAATCGTGGCGGACACGGTGGCATCAACCGTCCCCAGGCGCAGCCCGCCGGCCAGAGAAGTGTTCAGGATGCCGGTCACGCCGTTTTCCAGCGTCGTCACGAC
Organism: Mycetocola sp. 2940; assembly: GCF_040548835.1. Taxonomy (NCBI): domain Bacteria; kingdom Bacillati; phylum Actinomycetota; class Actinomycetes; order Micrococcales; family Microbacteriaceae; genus Mycetocola; species Mycetocola sp. 2940. The sequence continues at coordinate 39,413 of NZ_JBEPSK010000009.1, read as the reverse complement.
ACCCGCATCCGTCGTCAGCCCGTTGACGGCGGTCTCGACGTCGCTGAGGTAGGTCTCCAGGTCACCGACAAGTGAGGCTACCGACGGGGATGTGATCACCGTGTCTAGCGAAGTGATCAAATACTCGCGCTGCAACGTCTCGTCGCTGACGCCGCCGAAAGCCACCCCACAGGCGTCGAGGGTGGCGTTCGCGCCGACGGCGCCCACCTCGAGCGAAACATCGGTCACGTCGGCGAGTGCGCCGCTCACCGCACTCCCGGCGAGCGCTTGGACGAGAGTGGAGAGGTCGAGTCTGGCCAGGCCCGGCACAGAACCGACGTCATAGGCTTCGATGGCTCCCATGTCGCTGACGAACCCGGCGGCTCCGGTCGCCAGGCCGTTGGTCGATGCTCGCGCGTATTGGCCCAGGGCGCTCACCTCGGTCGACGGGCTGCCGGGGGTCGTCACGATCTCGACGATGTCACCGAGCAGGTGGCTGACGCCGCCCAGCTCGACCGTCACCGTGCTGAGTGCCGCAACGTTCAACGGGTTGGCGTGCGCGTCGGGCGTCGGCAATGCCGGCTGCGCGTTGGTCGGAGTCACCGTCATGGCGGTGGGGGAGTTGTGGACCTGAACACCGCCGAGCGTTGCGAGGGTGTCGAGGTCGAGGCTCGCGAGTTGCCCGCTGAGGAGTCTGCCTTCCGCCTGCGACTGTAACACGCCGTTTGCCGAGTCGCAGTCCACGACCCCGACCGGTGCAGCCACCCATTCCTCCTCAAACCAGGAGGCGAGTGTGGGTGTGGCCGAGAAGCTGGTCGCGACGACCGCGGCGATCGCTGCCGCGGAGGTGAGCGCCGACCGCCGACGGGTTCGCGGCCGCAGGCGCCGAAGCGAGTGCGGGGTCATGGCGTGCTCCCCGGGCCTGGTCGCGGAGCATTCTGCCGCCGGGGACGGGCAGGCTGGAGGGTCAGGCCGGCAAGCACCGCGCCACCGGCGACCAGCCCGATGGCGAGCACGTTGACGCCGGTTCGAGGCAGTGAAACGCTGACCGGTGGCTCGCCCTTCGGAGCGTCGCTCGCCCCGGATGCGTAGAGCCCGACCGCGAAGTTGCCGTCCAGGCCCTCGAGCGACGGGTCGGACCCGGCTGTCTCGGGCAGCCCCAGTCGCACGCGGAGATAGCGCGGAGCATCCGCCTGGAGGTTCTCGAGCACCCAGGAGCGTCCCGCCTCGATCGGCGCGAGTGCTGTGGTCGCCAGGATTGAGGCTTCGCCGCGTTCGCACCGACCGGCCGCGTAGGGTTCCCTGCACGACGACACGCTGATCGTGACGCCGGAGGGATGTTCGACGACGGGCCCCCAGCCACGCAGTTGTAAAGCGAGGGTGCTGGACTCGACGTCGGCAAGCGAGGCTTCGATGAACAGGTCTTCGGTGTCGCCCGGAGACACGTCGTCGATCGAGAACGGATACGGGCCGGCCGCGAGCTGGAGGTGTCCGGGCATGCCGCTGTCGGGCACGTCGGTCATCGCTGCGTGGGCGCTCGCCGCGGTCAGCACCACGCCGCTGCCGATGGCGGCCGCCGCCGCGAGCCGCAGTGCGAGCCTGCCGGGAGTGGGCATCCGGAACATCACTCGGTCGTTGTCGCCGCGCCGCTGCGCTCCGGAGCCGACCGGTCCGGCTCTTGAGGCCAGAACGCCCAGAGCACGAGCCCGGCAACCCCGAGTGTCAGGCCGCCGATGACGAACGGCGCGCGCAGCGTGTCAAGCGCCGTGCCCCAGCCCGGGCCGCCGATGATCACCTTCGGAACCTCGGAGACGACGTACGGAAAGAGGTCTGCTGTGTTGTTGTCGTCGCCTTTCAGGGCGACTTCGCGCGTGGTGGGATCCCCGGTCTCGTTGATCGACACGATGCGGTGCGTGACCGGCAGCGAGGAGTCGTCGATGGCCACGGTGATGACGTCGCCCACGCGCAGGTCGGGTGCGAGCGTGGGCATCGAAACGGATGCCGCCCCCTGCGGCAGCGTCGGAGCCATCGATCCAGTCTTGAACACGATCACCGTTGCGCCGGTGACCCCTGCGAAGACCAACCAGACGATTGCGAGGGCTCCAACCGAACCGAGAAGAACGAAGACCAGGTCGGTCAGCCGCTGGCGGGCCGGCGTCCTGGTGCCGGTGGAAGTGCGTTCCGCATCGACCGTGCTCACAACGGGCGAAAGCATGGTGTTGGGCTACGCCGACTCCGCAGCGAAGCGCCAGGCCGGCGCCACGCTCATGCCTTGTGTTTCCTGTGCCTCAGGCGAGTCGGGCAGGGTGATGGCGAAGCAGTAGTACTGGGTGCTGCCCGCCGCGGCTGCGAGCGCGTGTTCCGGAGCTGTCAGCGCCGAGCCGAGGGCCGTTCCGTCAGCGACCGTCACCGCAGGGAACGCAGCGAACGACGCGGCGTCCGTGCAGTCAGCTGCTGTTGTCGACGACCGCACCGAGTACGTCAACGTGTCCCACAGCGGTGCGTCGAGGTCAGGGGATGCCGTCGTCGTCGGCTTCACGGCGCCCTGCAGCGTCACGGTTCCGGCGATCGAATTCGCCTCGGTCTGAAGTGCGACGGGGGCATAGACCGTCGTTCCGGGCGTCAGCGCAAGAGCGCCGAGGCTGAAGAGGAGGACCCCGGCATCGGATTGGGTCTCATGGTCGTCCCATGCGGCCACGAAGTCTGTCACGTCGGCGGTCGGCAGGAGGGTGTTCTGCTGGACGTTGAATCGCGACGTGCCGATCCCGTCGCCACCACCATCCAACCCACCGACGACCCACTCATTGTCGTTCCAGGCGGCGAGCGTCGCTGTCGCGCCGATCCCGAGAACGATCCCCGCTGATGCAAGAGCGAAGATCTTTCGCTTGCGTGTGCTTGCCGTGCGCGCCCGTGCGTCCATGATTTCCCCCATAATCCGGCTGGCTTTTCGCCGTGTGTTCCACCATATGGGGGACACGAGACGGCGCCCCTGCTGTGCGAAGACAGCTTCTACCCCAAAGCGGGGGCGGCGTGTCGATCCGGTGTTCTCGAGCAAGCGCTCGGAAGGCCGAGCCCGGGGTCGCAACCCGGCACTGAGTCGTTTCGACGCCCTTCACGCCGCCATGGGCGCGCCCTAAACTTCCCCGCATGACTGTCACCGACTGGCTGCTCGACTCCGACCCGGCGATCCGCTGGCAGGTTCTGCGCGACCTCCTCGACGAGCCCGCCGAGCTGGTCGCAGCCGAGCGGGCGCGGGTCGGAACCGAGGGTTGGGGAGCCCACCTCCTCACCTTGCAGGACCCGACAACCGGCCTGTGGGACGGCGGCACCTACGACCCGGCCGAGCCCCGCAACCCTGAAGACCCCGGCCAGCCCTGGACCGGCACCCACCACACGCTTGTCCTTCTCCGCGAGCTGGGCCTCGACCCCGCGAGCGCCGAAGCGCGCAGGGCGATCGGCCTTGTCCGCGACAACGTCACCTGGGACCACGCCGGCCAGCGCTACTTCGACGGCGAGGTCGAACCCTGCATCAACGGTATGGCGGTAGCCGTCGGCGATTACTTCGGCGAGAACGTACACGGCATCGTCGACCGGCTGCTCATCGAACAGCTCGGCGACGGGGGTTGGAACTGCGACGTCGAGATCGGCTCCACCCGCTCGTCGTTCCACACCACGATCTGCGTACTCGAGGGCCTGCTGCAGCACGAACGATCCGCGGGCCCCTCACCCGAAGTCGCGGCGGCCCGACGACGGGCGGAGGAGTACCTCCTCGAACGACGGATGCTCCGCCGCCTCTCGACGGGGGAGTTGGCCGACCCCTCGTGGACACTCTTCTCGTTTCCGCCCCGGTGGTTTTACGACGCCCTGAGGGGCCTCGACTACTTTCGGGCGGCGGGCCTGGTGCCCGACCCGCGTCTCGATGAGGCCATCGACCTGGTCGAGACCAAGCGGGGCACCGACGGCCGGTGGCTGCTCGAGAGCATGCATCCGGGCAAGGTGCACTTCGAGATGGAGAAGGTGGGCGAGCCGAGCCGCTGGATCACCCTCCGTGCCCTTCGGGTCCTCGACTGGTTCGCGAGTGGCCCGTAAAGCCGCCCCAACTCTTCCGCCCGCTCCCTCTTCCGTTCGCTGGAGGGAGCGAAGCGACCGAAGCGCGTCGGCAGTTACGCTTTCATCCCGTGAAACTCAACCGCGTCTGACGTATCCGTTCGCTCCCTCTTCCGTTCGCTGGAGGGAGCGAAGCGACCGAAGCGCGTCGGCCGATACGCTCTTTATCCCGTGAAGCTCACGCGCGCCTGACCTACAGTTCGCTGCAGGGAGATCTCGACAAGCTCGATCAACGGCTCCGCGACTCTTCCGTTCGCTGGAGGGAGCGAAGCGACCGAAGCGCGTCGGCCGATACGCTCTTTATCCCGTGAAGCTCACGCGCGCCTGACGTATCCGTTCGCTGCAGGGAGATCTCGACAAGCTCGATCAACGGCTCCGCGACCGAAGCGCCTCTCCCACTCTCAATCCCGGGAACCCAACCGCCGACGCCGCAAAACCACAACAAGTCCACCGAGCACCAGTAGCGCCCCCGCGGCGAGCAACGGCACGGTCAACTCGGCACCGGTGTTCGGCAGAGTCGATTCTCTCGAGCCCACAGGCTTTTCCGGCGCAGCGGACGGCGTCACGACCGCACCTGGTGGGGCAACCGCGACCGGCACAGCCGGCACAGCAGGCACCGCCGGCGGAACAACCGGGGTTACCGGCGGCACGACCGCGGCGGGCGCCGTGACAAGCGTGTAGGTGGCTGTCGCGTCCGGAGCGGTCCCGTTGCTGACCGTGAGCGTGAACGTGGACGGGCCGGCTGTCGTCGGGACACCCGAGATGACCCCGGTCGCACCGTCGAGGGCGAGACCCGCAGGAAGCGCGCCCGTGGTGACCGAGAACGTCGGAGCGGGTGTGCCGGAGGCGGTGGCGGTGAACGAGTAGTTTGCGCCTACCGTGGCCGACGGAGGTGCTTCCGACGTGATCGTGGGGCTGGTCGACACTTCGTTGCTGCCCGCGTCGCATCCGGTCGGGGCTGTAATTACATTCGAGTCCAGGGTGACGGCTCCCGTGTCGGCGAGCAGCCGACCGGTGATGTCTGCTCCGGTGACGGCCGTGATCGACGCGTTGGCCATGATCGTGCCGACGAACTGTGACTCGCTGCCGAGTGTTGCGGAGCTTCCGACCTGCCAGAACACGTTGCACGCGCTTGCGTCTCCGGTCATGGTGATTCGCGAACTCGACCCTGCCGTCAGGGTGCTTGCGGCCTGGAACACCCAGACCGATTCGGCCGAACCGGCCAGGGTGAGGTCGCCGTTGAGCGACAGTTCACCGCCGGAATAGACGCCGGGCGTCAGTGACAAGCCGGCGAGTTCGCCCAGCCCGGTTTGAACGGGTGTGAGGCTCGCCGCGACGTTGTACGCGGTGGTGAGGTCGCTCTGCGCCTGCGCGGCTTCGGCGTCGGCAGAGTGGAACACTCCGCCGACAACGATCCCGGGCGGGAACCCTTCGATTGCCGTTCCACCGCTGACTCCGACGTTGCCCTCGATGACAGACGGGCCGGTGTTAGTCACCGTTGATGCGCCCAGCACGCCGAAGGTTGCTGCGCTCCCAAGGCCGACCGGCCCGTCGAGAACCACAGCGGCCTGAGCGGGTGCCGCTGAGACCAGCAGAAGACCGGCCGAAGCCAGCACAACGGATGCCGTCTTTAAGTGCGTGAATATACGGGACCGGTGCATGCCGACGCCTTTCAATAGTGAAGGCCCGACGCCGAGTTCCCCCTCGAACTGCCCCCAGCTGATTTATAGCACGGCAAAGGTGAGCAACCCGACATTTACGTCGTCGGGGTTGCGCGTCCCTCGACCTCCCGCGATAACCGGTCGATCCGCTCAAGGACGCCGTCGAGCTCCTGCACCGTCTCCCACAGCACCGGATGCCGCTCACGCACCTCGTCGAGGGACTCACCGCTCGACGTGAGCGACCCGAGATCGAAGCTCACATTGGCGCGGGCGCCGGCAATCGCAGCTCGGAGCGCTCCGCAGGCGACCGCGATGTCGGCGACGAGAGCCGGCTTACCGTGGCGGGCCAGCCATTCCAGATCGCCGACCGCGTCCGCCCCCTGCTTTCCCACCGCTGCCGAGGCTCGGGCGGCCTCGACCGACGCCGAACGGATCGCCTCATCGCGACCCTCCCCGCGCTGCAACCGGAACGCGCTTCCGAACGATTCCGACGCGACAGCATCCTGATCGGCCAACCGAAGCGCGGCCTCCCGTCCGGCTACAGCACGGGCATGCAGCGACTCCAGCTCGCCGCCCAGGGCGCCGTTGGCCTCGGTGTACCCGGCGACCATCGAGGTGAGGCTGTGAGCGATGGCGAGCATCACGCCTGCGGCGGCTCCACCGCCGGGCGATCCGGTGGATTCGGCCAACGCCTCGGTCCAGCCCTCGATCGTGGAGCGACGAGCCGACACTTTCTCCGCGTTCTGCATGGGTCTAGTGTGCCGTGGCCTGACGCAGAGGGGGGGCGTGGTCGGCGAGCGCATAGGAGATGGCTTCGTCCATCGACATCCGGGCTCCTTCGGCTCGGGCCGGTTCAACGTGAGCCATGCCTTCGGAGGACAGCATCGGAGCGAGGAAGGCGAGGCTGAGCGATATCTGCCGCGCGTTGTACTGTCCGGCTCGTTTCCACATCGTCTCTGACGCTCCCAGAAGTCGGCCGGCCCTCTCATAGTCCGCGGTGGCTGCGGCGACCGCGGCCAGGCCGTCGAGTGTGCTGGCAACACTAATGGCGTGTCTTAGCTTGCCCGAAACGGCGATCGTTTCGGAAAAGGCACGGTGCGCCCCCTCAAGGTCACCTGCGGCCAGTTTCGCCCAGGCGAGGTGACCCATGGCGTACGCCATGCCGAACCCCTCTGCGTCGCGGCGCTGGATGACATCGAGTGCCTCCTCGTACCGCCCCAAGGCTCGAGGAACGTCGCGCTCCATGAGAGCGGTTGAGCCAAGCGCCACCAACGCGAACACCTGCCCCCAACCGTCGTCCGCTTCTCTCGAAACGAGCAGCGCCGTCGTGACGTTGTCGGCGATCTGGGCGGTGTCGGGGTTCTCGCGTGACATCAGGGCTGTCGACAGGAAGATGCGGCTCTGCGCTTCACCGACCGCATCCCCTGCCGCACGGAACAAGTCCAGACACTCCGACAGTGCCGAGATCGCTTGTTCGTTGACACCTTTGAAGAGCATGAGACCCCACATGCCGGTGAGGGCGATGGCGTGGGTACGGTCGGAAAGGTTCTCTTCATCGGTGAGCACCTGTTCCATCCAGTCGCGCACCTCGCCTTGGAGCCCAGAGATGAAGCAGTACATCCGAAGCGACCATGCCAGCCCGGCGCCCGCGTCCCAGTTGCGAGTGTCGAGAAGGAACCGGATCGCGGCACGGAAATTGTCGCGATCGTCGTTCGCGCGGTCGATCAACTCGTAATGTCGAGGCCCGAACAATTCGCGTTCGATCTCCTCGGCCCACTCGATGTAGTAGCGGGCGTGGCGTTCGCGCGTCGCCGTGAGCGACCCGTTCGACTCGAGCCGCTCGATGGCGTATTCACGGACCGTGCTCAGCATCGAGAATGTGGACTCCCCGCCACGGTCGTGCTCCCGGATCAGGCTGCTGTCGACGAGAGTGTCCAGACATGACAGGAGGTCTGAGTTGATGGAGTCCTGCGACACCGCCTCGGCGGCGTCGAGTGTGAAGAGTCCGGAGAAGACGCCGAGTTCGGCGAGAACGGTGCCCTCATCTTCGCCGAGTTGCTGCGTGCTCCACTCGATCGTGCGTCGCAGCGTCTGCTGCCGCGCCGGCCGGTCAGACGGGCCGCCATCGAGGAGGGGGAGTCGACGGTCGAGCCGGGCGAGCAGCGTTCGTGGTGCCAGTATGCGAAGCCGAGCGGATGCCAGCTCCAGAGCGAGCGGGACGCCGTCCAGTGCGACGCAGATGGCGGCGACGGCATCCGCGTTCTCGGCGGTGAGCTCGAAGTCCGGCTTGACCGCGCGGGCCCGTTCGGCGAAGAGGGCGATTGACGGAACGTTGAGCAGGGCGGCCGGCGCAACCGTTTCACCCTCGGGTGACTCGGTCGGCGGCAATGCGAGGGGACCGACGTCGAAAATGTACTCGCTCGAGGCGTGCAGTCGGGTACGGCTCGTGACAAGGAACTTGAGCGAGGGGAGGGTCGCCAGAAGTGCGGTCACTGTCGGCGTCGCATCGAGCACCACCTCGAAGTTGTCGAGCACGATCAGGATCCGGCGTCCGCGAAGCGCAGAGACGAGTTTGTCATTGAGAGGTTCATCCCCGGTGTCGTTGACACCCAGGCCTTCGGCGATGGCGTTCGGCACCCGGGCAGGGTCGTCCAACGGCGACAGGTCGACGAAGGCAACTTCGTGGCCTGTGCCGTCTCGGAACCGGTTGGCGACAGCGATGGCCAGACGGGTCTTTCCGATGCCACCGGGGCCGGTGATGGTCACCAGACGCACGGGCGCACGTTCCAGGAGAGCCTCAGCCTCCTGGACTTCGCGGTCTCGCCCGATGAGACCGGTGAGAGGAGCGGGCAGTTCTTGCGCTGTCCCGGCGAAGGGTGCGCTCGCGGCCGGCCGGGCGTGGCTCTGGTCGAATCGTTCCGCGAGAAGCGTCACGAGATCCGACTCGAGTAGCTTCTTCAGTTCGCGCGTCGTGGAGAAGTACTTGAACGAGGCGCTGTCATCGTCTCGGATGCGGTCGAGAAGTTCCTGGAGCCTCGTGTCACGGGTGCCGACCGACTCCTTGATGTAGATGAGCTTCGGCAGGTCGCCCGCCAGGTTGTACTCGTCTTCAAGCCCTGACACGCCTTCGCCGGGCGCGACCCAGCCGTAGCGTTCCCAGTACAGGCCGACGAAGACATCGCTTTGCTGCAGGTAGGCGCGGTAGAGCTGACGCGGCGGGTGCGGCCGTGCCCCGAGTTCGAACATGACCGGTGCCAGGCGGAGGCGTTCTATGGCGGCCCGCGACGCCTGGCGTTCGGGTGCGAGTTCCTTCAGCGTCGAACTCACAAAGATACGAAGTCGCTGATCAGGCGTCCGAATTCTCGCCTGGTTCTCTGGCGAAGCGTTCATGCACAGATTCTGCACCTGCATCGGTGCACTCCACCACCCGGGTCAGCGATCGAGCCACCGCCCGCCGATCGAGCGGCCCCGCCCGCTGATCGAGTGCCGGCCGGCCGACTGCCCTCGCCCCGCTGATCGAGTGCCGGCCGGCCGACTGCCCTCGCCCCGCTGATCGAGTGCCGACCGAGCGAAGCGAGGCCGGTGTATCGAGATCGAGCCCGCCTCAGCCCCCGACCGGCTCGCAGACCGGGCACCACACGTGCGCGCGTTCGGCCCCGTCTTGCCATTCGTGCGTCACCATGACGAGTCCATGCTTCTTGCACCGTGTTGCGTTTGTCACCATGTTCGTCTTCCCCCCAGGGTTGGCCGTTCAGCCAGTCTGCGGGCGAACGGCCACCTCCGCAACCTAAGACGGCTCGCTTTACGAAACGTTAACGCCGCCGCAACACGCGATCACGGCAGGTGGCGCCGTCCCGGATCCGGTCACGGAGGGCCGGGTGCCACCCGTCCCAGCGCGCGGCTCCTCGAACCGATCGGTGACCACCGCCGTCGCGATATGGTGACACGGGCACACTTGACGATCTGACTGCCCTGGGGGATGGACATGAAGGCGACCGCGGTCGATCGCGAGCTCCAACGTGACGGCGCGCGCCCTCCGGTTCCCGAACGCAAGCCCACGGGTGCCGGCACCCAGCCGAAGAAAGCCAGACGTCCCGTCTTCCGCCGGGGCCACACGCAGAGGGAGCCGCGCAGCCCGCTGACCGTCGCCGTGTCGATCCTGGCCGTCCTCTCCTTCGTGGTTGTCGGGATCCTGTTCGCGGTGAAAAGCCAGGCGACAACGCCCGCGCAGCAGGCCTACGAGGCGTACGCGCCGCGGCTGGTGAGCGTCGAAACGGCCACCCGCAAGCTGGGGTCGACGTTCACGGCGATCGAAATCGCCAAAGCGGAGGCCGACGCGGACAACGCCGCAGCGGCCGCCGCGCTCGCCGCCGTCGCGGGAGTATCGGACGAGGCAGCCCGTGTCGCCGCCGACGCTCAGCGCACAGCGGTGGCCGCCGCGATCGCCGAAATCACGGTGGCCGACCCCGCGGACAGCTCGTACGACGCCCCGGAGGTCACGGCGAACTCCAGTCTCAAGGTGATCGCCGCCGAATTGAACGGGATGGCCGCCGAGATGACCCGCATCGAGACTGCCCAGCTCGAACTGGATGCCGCGTTGACAGCCATCACAGATGCTCGCGGAATAGTCACGACAGCCTTCACCGCTTTCGCCGAGACCATCCCGGCGACGGCGACCGCCATTCTGGGGGCGAATCCAGATGCCGACCAGCAGTGGCGAGATGCGGTCGCCGAAGCGGTGACCGCGCTCACCCTGGCTGCCGACGAGGGTTCAGGATTCGAAGAGCTCCAGACCTACGCCGCCGAGGTTCTCGCTTTGCAGGCCGAGAACGCCCGGGTGGTCCTCGAAGAGGAGACCGTCGTCGCTCCGGTCGAAGAGGACGAGCCGCGTCAGACTCCGACCCGGCCGCGGTCGACCCCGACAACGCCGACAACGACCCCCACCCCGATGCCGACGACGCCCGGTCCTTCACCCGGCGAGGAGACCGACGACGAAACCGACGACCAAACGCCGACACCGCCCGTACCCCCAGTGGTCGTACCTGAGACCGGTAACTAGTCCTGCTCAGTGCGGGCCCGCGACGGTTGTCGTTCAGTCACGCATTGGCGGCACGCTCAGAGCAGGGTACCGAGCACTCCCAGCCCGTTGAAAACGATGTGGGCGATGATCGCTCCGCCGAGCCTGCCGGTGATCGCGGCGAGTGTCCCCAGTCCGATCCCGAGGATCAACGTGGCCAGTCCCACGACAACGGTCTGGGCGCCGCCGCCGGTCTGAAGCATGTGGACTACGGCGAAAGTGATTGAACTCATGGCCACCGCCAGAACCATCGGAAAGCGCGACGATCCTCGTATAGACGACTTCGACGCGTTCAGTACGGAGCGCTGAAGGAGTCCGCGAAAGAACAGCTCCTCGATGACAGGCGCGACCAGTATCGGCGCCACCACGGCGAGCAGCATCCAAACGAGGTTGTAGTCGACGGGCCCGAACCTGACAGCGCCACCGGCCGGTCCGCCGTAACCGAGAATCTCGATCAGGGTGACGATCGACCGCAGAAAGAATCCCAGCGTAAGCCCGTAGAGAATGTCCAGCCAAGAGAAGCGCAAACCGAAGTCGAGCGCGAGGGATCGTCGGCCGTGCAAATAAGAGGCGACAAGAACGGCGCCGAGCATGGGCAGCCACGCCGCAAGGTAGCTCAGAGCGACCTGCCATTCTGCCGACGGAGGCCACGCCCGCAGAGCCTGAGTGCCAACGAGCCCCACGAGAAGGACGGCGAGCGCGAAACCGGCGACTGCGTCTCGGATACTCCACTGCAACCTTTGACTGGAAGAGCGTGGAGGAATCGGACTCATGCATACAACAGTACGGGTCGCCGGAGGAGCCCCTCTGGCACAGGGCAGACATCCTCCACCGTGGTCGTTCCAGCAAACGGTTAGAGCGGTCGGGGGAGCAGCAAACGTGCCAGGCAAGCCTTTCAGTCCGCCGAACCCCCCGGCCCTCCACCAGGGCAATCCACGTCTCAAACTTTCGGCGGTTTGAGAATCGCGGGGTTCGCCGCCTTTCACCGCGCGTCTGCTGCCAACCCACTATCCGTTGCGATCGCTGCGAGCCGAGCTGTGCCTCACTCCCGTCCCATATTGGATTGACGGCGAAGGTCTGCACGTCGGGTAGTCCCACCCGCAGGGTGGTGAAGATTTGCTTTGATCGCGCGGGAAACAACGGAAACCCCGGAGCTTCCCGAATAGTCGAACCTGCACCCCTGGAGATGATTACCACGGAGGGATTTTGCTTCCATTGCGCAATCGACGCCTCCCGGGAATGTGGTTCCACTTCCCGCTGTGCCGTCACCGGAGATCTCGACTCCGAGGTTCGCCTCCGCCCAGGCGTGCTCGCGAGCTAGAAGAGTTGACCAACGAGTTGCTGGATTCGATACACCTATCCCTGCTGTGCTCGAGTCGCTCAGGAATACAACCCTGTGCCGCGAGTCATTTCCGCTCGGACGTCCTGATGCGGGACTTATCGGCGTCGAACTCGGTGTTGAAGCGAAAGGAGATCGTGGCGATGGTGCGAATTTCGGACTCGGTCGCGTTAAGGCCGGTGTGACGAGAAAAGCAGCCAGCACTGTCACTAATCCCAATAGATGTACCGCTAGTTCCCTGCGAACCATAAAGCCGAGTTGGGCGCGACTGGCGCCCGCGCTTCGTCATGATCCGAGCATACTGCGAGGATGTAATCATCCAGCCGCGACTCCGACAGGAGCGCTGTCGCGGCGACGACTCGCGCGTCGAACACGTATCCGTCCTGCATACTATTCAGATGAGCGCCTCCGGATCGGTTGTGACGCGAGAGCCCACAAACGGTCGATCGCGTCGGTCGCCCGTCGATTGGGCTTCAGTCACGGTGGGAGCTCTTTTCGCCTACGCGGTGGTTCCTGCGGCTGCCCAGAATGTGCTGAACCCTCGCTCACGAATTGCTGCCAACCTCGAGATCACGACGTCGACGGTTGCTTCTGGCCTCGGAACCGTGCTCACGTTCGCGCTCCTAGCAATCGTTCTGTTTGCCTTTCTAGCCACTGCGCGGTTTGGACTTCGTTGGTGGATGGTCCTCCTAGTTTTGCCTTGGCTCGCACAAATTATTGCGACGCTCTATGGAGCGGGCTCGATTGGCCCCCAGCAACTTGTTTACCCTCTGGTCGTAGTCATCGCAGCTGGCGCCTTGCATCCTAAGAACGCCTTGCGTCTCATGGGCACATTGACCGTTGGGCTCGCAGCCGTAAGCGTTGCAGTAGGGCTATTTCTTCCGGCGCAAGGGCTTTGGTCGCAAGACTTACAGACTACAAAGGCCTTGATTGGCAATTCTTTGCTTGCCGGGGTGCTCTACCACCCAAATGCCCTCGGCCAGATGCTGGCATTTGGTCTCCCTTTCGTCCTCTTAATTCGCAATGTTAAAGGATGCCGAATTGGGTTCGGAATCGTCTTGATTGCATTGGTTTGGACAGGTTCTAGGACCGCGCTGATCGCGGCAGCGCTTGGCCTACTCACGATTGGGCTTTGGAAGCTCAGCAAAGGAAAGTCGGAAGTACTCCGAGCCCTTAGCCCGCTCGGTTTGATTATCGTGTACACGGGAGCGCTTTTGGTTAGCCCATTGATCGTGTCTACCGCACGTCCCGATAGCTTTACGGGGCGGGGTTACATTTGGTCGGGTAGCCTCGATTTGTGGCGCGACAGTCCCTTGGTAGGGCAGGGTCCCGGCATCTTCCACATCATTAAGAACTTCAACAACGAGGTCGGATCTGGCGCGTTTCACGGCCACAATCTCCTAGTTCACATCTTGGTTACGGCTGGCGTTCTCGGCGTGGTCGCATTCGTCCTACTTGTCATTCTCATGATTGTGCGGTCGGTCGCCCATGGAAAGGCCGGACACTTCGCTCTTGCGAGTTACGCCGTCGTCCTGTTGGTCACCGGGTGGTTGGAGATGCCGACCGATTTTATATCGTTGAGCAGCCAAGCTTGGATTATCTGGGTTCCGCTCGTGCTGCTGTGCGCTGAGGTCAAATCAGAGCCGGACAGTGGCGCGGTGTCGAGACTGACCGAAACAATCCGAAATCGCCCTAAACGTCACGCAGGCTAGGGACAAGTGTGGCGGTGGCTCGAACGCTTGAGTGCGCGAGCGTGAAGAAACTACCTTCCACTTGTGACAACATAAGTGGGGGCGCGAGCGAGGTCGGGTCCTCAATGATCGGAAGGCTGCTCGAGTGGAGCTTCGCGACTATATCCGAATCCTTCGAAAAGGATGGGTTCTGATCCTCTTGTTGACGCTCGTTGGCGTGGCTGCAGCTGCGGGTTTCTCGCTGACTCAGTCCCCCCAATATGCAGCGTCTTCGAAAGTGTTCGTATCAACATCTTCTGGAGAGACCGCAAACGACCTGGCGCAAGGGAACAACTTCACCGTTCAGCGAGTGAAGACATACTCCGACTTGGCGACGACTCCGATCGTTCTGTTGCCTGTCATCGCCTCCCTCGAATTGAATACGACCGCAGAATCGCTGGCCCGAAGTGTCTCGGTCTCGGCGGCCATTGACACCACGATCATTGAGATAGTGGTTACTGACCCTGACCCCGTAGTGGCGGCAGACGTTGCGAACGCGGTTTCTGAGAGCTTGACAGTCGCAGTGGAGCGAATTGAAACGCCTACTGCTGAGGAAGCCACGTCGCCAGTTCGATTAACGATGGTGCAGCAGGCAGAAGTTCCTGCACGACCCGAGAGCCCCCGGATTCCGCTGAACTTGGGTATCGGTGCTCTCCTCGGCTTTGCGGTCGGCATTGGGACCGCCGTGCTTCGAGAAGTTCTCGACAATCGCATCCGGAACGAGCGCGACGTCGAGCTCGTCACGAATGCTCCCATCGTTGGGGGAATTGCCTTCGATCCAAAGGCCAAGCAGCGCCCATTGATCGTGCACGCTGATCCGCGCAGTCCTCGGGCGGAATCATTCCGTACGCTCCGTACCAACCTCTCTTTCCTCGAAGTAGGCACGCGAGGGCGAACTTTCGTGGTCACCTCCTCGGTGCAGAGCGAGGGAAAAAGCACGACTGCGTCGAATGTTGCAATATCCCTGGCTGACTCCGGCGCGCGCGTCCTCCTTATCGATGCTGATCTTCGTCGCCCCAAGATTGCCGAGTACATGGGTATCGAGGGCGGCGTTGGATTGACTGATGTGCTCATCGGCCGTGCCGAGCTGCTGGACGTAGTACAACCGTGGGGCCGGTCTAAGCTGTTTGTGCTACCCGCCGGCAAGATTCCGCCGAACCCGAGCGAGCTTTTGGGCTCCAAGGCGATGGCAGATCTGATTGAGCTTTTTAATCGCGAGTTCGACGCTGTAATCTTCGACGCACCGCCTCTTCTGCCCGTTACTGATGCCGCTATTCTCGCGAAGAGCGTTGGAGGTGCGATCGTCGTTGTTGCGGCAGGCCGCACGCACAAAAACCAGCTGCGTGGCGCGGTCACCGCGCTTGAGAACGTTGGGGCTCCGGTCTCCGGAATCGTCTTGACTATGCTCCCAACGAGGGGCCCTGACGCGTACGGCTATGGGCGGTATGGATACTCATACGGTTATGGTGAAGATGAGCCCGTCCCAGTTTCGCAGGCGTAAATAGGTCCGACTTATCACAGTGGTCCCACCACCTCCACCGCACTCTGGAAGTAGGGCGCGCCGCCTGGCTCCCACCGAACGATCCGTTCCCAGTCAGCTAACAATGAGGAGTTGATCGTGCCACGCGATGGTCGATTCATGACTTACTGAGGCGCCAGGAGGCTTTCAGGGGACAGTAGGGAGTAGGGCGGGAGCAAGTAAACTCAGGGAACGGGTCATTGTCGACCACTGACATCGTGAGGCGGGGGACAAATGACCAGCAAGACCGGAGAACCACCGGCGTTGGCTACGAAAGCTGGGGGCGCCGACTGGAGGTCGGCGTACGCGGCGCGGCTCGTCTTAACCGATCTGCTCGTGCTGATCTGGGTAGTTTTCGGGGTGCAAATTGCATGGCTCGGGCTAGACAGCGCGGCAGGCGGTTTTAGCGGTAGCCGCGGTGACATCGCCATAAGCTACACCGTCATTTCGGTTGTAATTATCGTCGCGTGGATGATTGCTCTGAGCAATTATGGAACCCGCACTGACCGAGTCGTGGGGGTGGGCGCCAGTGAATACAAGCTGATATCCAATGCCAGTGTCCGACTTTTTGGGATCATTGCGATACTTGCCTTCATTTTCAAAATCGACCTCGCTCGCGGATACATCCTGATGGCGTTCCCGTTAGGCGTTGTTGTTTTGTTGCTTTCTCGGTGGATTTGGCGACAGTGGCTGGGTGTGAGACGCCTACAGGGCTTGTATTCATCCCGAGTGCTGTTGGTCGGATCGGAGGATTCAGTTCTCCACATCGCGAGGCAGTTGGCACGTCAGCCGCAGGCTGGCTACAAAGTGGTGGGTGCGTGTGTTCCGAGTGGGCTTATCGGGGATCAGTTGCCGGGCTTATCGATTCCCGTATCCGGCGATCTGACCAAATTGGCAGAGGCGCTCGAGGCAACCGGCGCCGACACAGTGGTGATAACGAGTTCCGACGAGCTGCCGCCGGAACGCGTGCGCGAACTGAGCTGGTCCCTCGAGCCGGGGAGACAACATCTTGTTGTCGCACCCAGCTTGACTGGCATCGCTGGCCCGCGTATTCATACTCGGCCAGTGGCCGGACTGCCGCTCATACACGTCGAAACTCCGAGATATGACGGGCGAAAGATCGTCGCCAAGCGTGCTCTTGATCTCCTCGGGTCTGGAGTGCTTCTTATGGCTTTGTCCCCCCTCCTCCTTGTGGTTGCCGCCACGGTCAAACTGAGTTCCCCTGGCCCCGTCCTGTTCAAGCAAAGGCGCGTAGGGATGCAGGGGAATCACTTCGAGATGTTGAAATTCCGGTCTATGGTTTCTGACGCTGAGCTGCGCCTTGGGGAAGTAGGCAAGCTTGGCCGCGGTGAAGGCAACGAGGTCCTCTTCAAGATGAGGAACGACCCGCGTGTGACTCCGGTTGGGCAGTTGCTACGACGGTTCAGCCTGGACGAACTGCCCCAGTTATTCAACGTTCTATTAGGGAGTATGTCTCTCGTCGGACCACGACCGCCTCTTGAGAGGGAAGTGTCCAGTTACGAGCAACACGTTCATAGGCGGTTTCTGGTGAAGCCTGGAATAACAGGGTTATGGCAAGTCAGCGGCCGTTCAAACCTCGGGTGGGAAGATAGTGTTCGCCTCGACCTCTACTACGTGGAAAATTGGTCGATGACAGGCGATTTGATCATCCTTTGGAGAACCGCACGAGCTGTACTTTCCAGCGAGGGGGCCTACTGAGGCGGAGCCTCGATGATACAAAACGAGCTTCGGGCCGTTCTCAGTCGGCATACAGAACTTCATCGTGCTGGGCCGAGGGGTCGGACGGATCCTCGAGTCTCCGCTTAAGTACGGCGGGAATCCCGGCATAGAGCGAATCCGGTTCGCAATCGGATACCACAACGCTACCTGCGGCGATGACGCAGCCGCTGCCCACGTTCACGCCGGGCATGATCGTTGCCCTCGCCCCGATCCAGGCGCCTTCGCCGATCGTGATGGACTTCGCGTCACTATCGCCTGCCCGCTTGGAAGGAGGGCCCATTTTGTGTGTGCTTGTCAGTAACATGACCTCGAAGCCGAGAGATGCGCGCGCCCCGATCACCGTGGGAGCCGCGAGATCAAAGAAGCACCCGTAATTGATGAACACTTGGGGGCCTATAGTCAGCCCCGTTCGCGCGCCAAGGAACGACGTAGGGTTGATTAGAGCGCTCGTATGAACTTGGTGGCCCACCCAGCTCCAAGCCCGCGAACGAAGGCTTCGGGGGAAGGCACGGGAATTTAGAACCGAGTTCAAGAGGTAGTCCCGACCGGTAGGGCCCAACACTACTTTGACGGTTCGCATTCGGGCATCCTACTAAATCATTGCGGTATCCCGCTCTGCCTATGTATTGTCCGA
This sequence comes from Mycetocola sp. 2940, assembly GCF_040548835.1. Classification (NCBI taxonomy): domain Bacteria; kingdom Bacillati; phylum Actinomycetota; class Actinomycetes; order Micrococcales; family Microbacteriaceae; genus Mycetocola; species Mycetocola sp. 2940. The sequence continues at coordinate 21,627 of NZ_JBEPSK010000009.1, read as the reverse complement.
CTATTGATTGGGCCACTGCCCTAGTGCTCCGGGACCGCATTCGAGAGACGGACCTTCTGCTCTGGTCAATTGCGCCTGTTCGCCCAATTAGGCTGGGGCATGGCGGATTGCGGTGTGAAGTCCGCGCAGAGGCCGTCGCCACCTCTAGCCCTATTCATGCGTGTGGTACTACGCAAACTCACGTAAGGAGCACGCGTGCCAAGACTGCCTGGTTTTCTCTATCGCCGCTACGGTGCCGTTGAGATGGTCGCCATTGCTGTGGCGGCGCGCATCCCTATCCACCGTCTTCGGGTCAATATCTTGAAAGCATTTGGCGCGGATGTGAGCCCAACGGCTGTGCTGTACCACGGGTTTCAGGTCCGCGGATCCCGGCTTCTTCGAATTGGGGCCAACACCTCCATCGGCGATCGAGCGATTCTCGATGCTCGCGGGGGACTCACAATCGGCTCGAACGTGAACTTTTCGACGGGGGTTCAGGTTTGGACGGCGCAGCACGATTGGCGTTCGCCGGACTTTGACTACACGGACAGTCCAGTAAGTATCGCTGACCGGGTCTGGATCGGACCGCGCGTGACCATCCTTCCGGGATCCACCATCGGTGAAGGCGCTGTCGTGGCGGCTGGCGCTGTTGTAAAAGGAAACGTTGCGCCGTTCACCCTCGTTGGAGGTGTGCCAGCTAAGAAGCTCGGAGAACGGCCACGAGATTTACAATATACGGTTGCAGACCCCCGGCTTAAGACTTGGTGGTGGTAAGAACGTGAAGAGTCGCACTTACGAACTTGCTGCGGTCGATTCCAAAACCCACGAGTTGCGGGCGCTCAGTTGACGTCTGCGTTCCGTAGCATGGGACTTGCGGGCCTCTCCCGAGCGGGAACGCTCCCCATCACAGCACTAGCTACCTTTGTTACCACGTCGATAGTTATTGCCTATGCCGGGGCGAGTATGTACGGGTACATTGCGCTCATCGGCCTATTCTTCCAGCTCATCCCGTTTGCCGACCTCGGCTTGGGAGCCGCGGTTTCTACCGCGATCGCACGTCGAGAATTGACGGCGGAAGACTCGAAGTTCGCTCGAGAGACGGTGAAGGCTGCGTTCCGTGCCCTGGTGGCATCTTCTGTGGTCCTCCTCCTCGCTCTGTCGATCGCGAGCGCGTTGGGCCTCTGGCCCGGTCTGCTAGGTCTGCCGGCATCAGTCGGGCAAGCGTCAGGCTGGGCAATCCTCGTTAGCCTAGCGCCCTTCGCAATCTCGTTGCCCTTTGGTTTGGGCCAACGAATGCTTCTCGGCGAGGGGAAGAATCACGTGGTGAATATTGTCGCAGTGATTGGGCCGGTCCTTGCGACACTGGCGACCCTCGCGCTCGCGATGGTCGGAGCCGAACCGCTCGTGATGGCGATTGCCACTCCGCTCGGCGTCCTCGCTGTATCGATTACCTGCTTCATTCTTGCTTTTCGACAGGCTAATTGGAGATGGCGCACAGTCCTGGAAGCACGGGAGGCGACATCAACTCCACTTCACATTTGGCGTGCTGCTGCGCCCATGATGATCATGCTGGTCACGGTTCCGCTCGCTCTACAAAGTGGGAGGTTGATCCTTGCGCACGTTGGAACCGCCGATCAGCTCGCAACCTATTCTTTGGCAGCGCAGTTCTACGCTCCAACCGTCTCGCTGATCACTACTGCAGGTATCACACTTTGGCCCTCATTCGCGCGCCTCGGCACCCAGGGACGCCCCTTGTGGAGCAAGAGCCTCGTGATTATGTCTGCGGTAGGGCTGGCGGCCGCTCTTCTTTTCTTCCTACTGGTGCGCCCCATTGCCTGGCTCGTTTCTGGTCAGCAAATCGAGGTGACATGGAATGTCGCTGCGGGATTCGCCGCTTTGATTCTGGTCACGGCGTTGCACCAACCTTCGGCGTACCTATTGACGACTCCAAGGCTGCTGAAATTTCAGGCTGGATCATCCGTCGCGATGGTGCTCGTTTGTATTCCGCTGGCAGTGTACTTGTCGGCGCAAATTGGAGCCGCAGGGCCAGTCTGGGCTATGGCTATCGCCGTAGGGGCATGTCAGGTGGTTCCTTGCCTTCTCCGAAGCAGGCGATACTTCCGAGGGAGCGTCGTACATGGAAACCGTACCGTCTCGATCTACGATCCGAACGATCTGAATCCTTACGGCCTCGAGGTAGGTCGAATTATCTCCACTCTCGGTGCGCCGGTTTCTTACTGGGGGGTCGATTCGCGAAGATTCCCATCTTCAACTCAGCTCAGCATTCGTGCTGAACTCGCTGGCTCGGTGAAGAGCGGCAGCCTGCCTAAGCAGGTGTTTCGCCGAATCACTGGACCTGTTCGCGTGGCGTTCTCTGCCCCGCTTTCGTCTCCCCTCGTGGTTGTTTGGACACGCGACGCGTGGGATGCAGTCGTGTTTCTTATTCGAGCCAAGTTTGGTGGCGAGACCCTGTTTGTGTATCACAATCCCGCCCAGGTTCGCCCCCGGACGGGTCTTCAGGGTCTCCTAGAGAGAGGCCTTCTTCGCCACTCCCGGGTGTGTGTGCATGCTCCGTGGATGGCGGACCTCGTAAGACCGATAGGTGCCGACGTTGTGGTCACTCCTCACCCGCCCTTCTCCTTCGCAGCTGAAATGGCTGGCGCTCCAGGAGCCGTTAGCCCGCGCGCGCGGCGGGTTGGTATCGTCGGCGCACTGCGCCCCGATAAGGGATCAGAAGATCTTCCCGAGATCGCCCGTGCCAGCGGCGGCGGGTGGTGCCTCGTCGTTGCCGGGCCTGACGCTGTCGCGCCGGACGTGGCTGATCAGCTCGGAATACTCGGAGTTCATGTGGAGTATGCCGCGGAGGGTCGTGCGCCCACTGAGGAGGAGTTGCATGCAGCCATGCGAAGCTGCGACGTCGTGGTTGCTCCATATCGTTTAGTCACTGAGAGTGGCTCGGTGCTCTTGGCGCTGAGCCTAGGCGTACCTGTCCTTGGGTATGAATCAAATGCCTTGGCGAGAGTTGTATCTCCGCGGTCCTTAGTGACCGGACCGCAACAACTGGGAGAAAAGTTGAGTGAATTTCTTCAGGACCGATGGGACACATACCGGATGACCCCTCAGCAACTGGCCTTAGAGTCTCGTCAAGGCTGGGAGGTAGCGCTTGGCTGACGAAACGGCGCGGCCGTTGTTGACGATTGTCATTGCAACGTTCAACGCTAGTGAATTCCTCCCTGCGACTCTCGCGTCGATTGAGACACAGCCTGCAGCTGCTCTCGATCGCTGTGAAGTGATAGTCGTAGACGGGCAGTCTCGCGACACAACCGTGGAGGTGGCCAAGGCAAGCCGAGTGATCTCCCGGATCGTTACAGAGCCCGATGAAGGCATCTATGACGCGATGAATAAGGGTGCCAAGCTAGCGAACGGAGAATGGTTGCATTTTTTGAATGCAGGAGATGTTTTCACCAAGTCGACCTCGCTAGCGACGACGCTAGCTGCCCTTGACCGTGCGGACCACGCAGGTAATGTTTGGATGGTTGCCGGCGCACAGAACATGGCGGGCGGGCAGGGTCCAGGCAGGGAAATCCCGAACATGCCCCATTTGTGGTGGCGGCATGCGCTCGGGCTGCAGTCGCACTGCCATCAGGCGACGTGGTTTAAGAATGACGCTTTCCACGCAATCGGCGGTTATTCTCTCGGATTTGGCCTCGCTGGCGATTTTGATTTGATCTTGAGAATCGGTCTAGCAAGTCGGCCGTTCGAAGAGCGCTCGCTGCTCATCGGCTATCTGGGGGGTGGGGTTTCGGAGAAGCACGGGCATCTGGTTCCCGAACTCCTTCATCGAATTCGGACCGAACGTCTCAACCTCAGCGGGTTCGCTCAAAAGCTGGACAGATGTTTGATGGTCGCGGTATCTGTCCGAAACCAGGCGAAAATCAAACTTGGAGCGCTTCGGTCTGACTGGAGCAGATCGGCGCCGAGAAAACCGCTCTGACCAACTCATCACTATTTCCGCGTCGCCTCAAGAAGCTGCCGCTCCCACTTGAGGGCAACAGAGTCCCACGAAAACTCACGCTCGGCATCGCGCCTTGCCGCGATTCTAGCAATACCCAAGTTTGATCCTTCGTGGAGCTCGAGCACAGCTTGAGCGATGGATTCCCCTGTCGGGGTAGACAGCACGCGACCAGTAGCGGATGACATTGCTTCGGCAGCCGCCACGCGATCGCTGGTGATGCAGGGGAGACCGTGCGCCAGCGCCTCGGCAAGGCCAATGCCAAAGTTTTCGTCATCGCTTGGTAGCAGGAAGATATCCGCTCCTGCAAATAGCCGTTCTTTGGCATCCCCATGGACCTGACCGACGAACCTCACTGATCGGTCGACCCCTAACCTCTGAGACTGACGGCGGAGCTCGTCAGTCAAGCGTGCGTCGCCCACGCCCGCGATCACGAGCTCTGCGTCATGGCCCAAATCCTTGAGCGCCCTCATCGCGTCAATCATCAGATCGATCCGCTTCTTCGGCGCGATTCGGGAGAGTGACAGGAGCGACATGCCAGAGGACGCGGCCACCGACCTCTCAGGCAGGGAGGGAAGCGAAGTACCGACGCCCCCGACTCCGACGCTCGCTTCAGGGAACGCCTGCAGAAGCTCTTGCGCCTCTATTGGTGACCCTGTCACGAATTGGGCGCACCACCTGCGGACGTGTGATCCCACGATCACTTCGAATATCTGCTTCTTGAGCCGGGCAGCTTTCGCCTGGTGAGAAGTAAGTGACCCATGAGGGGTAATGACGAACGGGACTGCGTTGACGCGACAGATAGCAGCTACCACAGGCACCCACGCGAGGAAGTAACCATGCAAGATTACGACGTCCGCGCGCCGAATGGCGCGGATAAGATTCCCGAGCGCGATCGCCCGACCCCGGGTGGATCCGCGCAGGCCGAGCTTGCGCGGGCCAGGCGTGGGGAGGCGTCCCGGATAGCCCATGACGACTGAGTCGTTGAGATGACCGTTGATCCAAACGAGATCCGCGTCGACGACCCCAAGCCGGTTGAGTGCCAGGTTGAGTTCAAATGAGTTGCGCGCCGGGCCGCCATCCGAGAGTCCCAAAGTGTTGACGATCTGGACCACCTTCACGGTGACTCGGACTTTCCGAGCACACAACTTAGGCGGGTGTTTCTGTCCAATTCCCTAGTCTTCAGCCCGATTTGCCAGTAGTACATCGAGAGGGCTAACGCGTAATCTAGTCCTGCTCTTCCGTCAAGGAAACCAGCCCTCATGATGAAGGAGTAACCGAAGAATATCGCGGGTTTGAACGGAACGAGGTCGAAAAGTTTGCCCTGTTTGGAGCGCCTTTGCGCGATCTCCTCGCGAGAGTCCGGCCTCAACCGCAGAAATGCCTCCCAGTCGGAATATCGGTTGTGTCGATCGAACCAAGTTCTGACTGGATCCTTGTCGTCGTGGGTTATTCGGCCTCGGAGGGACTTGACCGGTCCGCTCGCCTCAGGTTGGTAGTGCCCCTCCAATTCCCCCATGCCGGGGGCATCGAGGTCGTCCACAATCGGAAATCGAACCCGGTCACGGTGGACGAGTGCACGTTTCACCACCCGGTGACCATGTCGCAAAACCCGTCCAGCGAATACATAATCCAGGCGAATGTCATAGGCTGCCGCCGTCGTCGGCCGCTCCAAATGAAGGCTTCGAAGCTCATTAATGAGTTCAGTCGATGGAGTCTCGTCAGCGTCCATAAAGAGCACCCAGGCATGCTTGGTTTCGACGTTCTGGAGTTGCCACTGCTTCTTCTTCGGGTACTTGCCGTTCCAGGTGAAATTAACGACAGTGGCATCCATCCCTTGAGCGATGTCCACAGTGGCATCGGTGCTGTTCGAATCGATCACAACCACCTCGTCGAAGTCTCGGAGTCCGGCGAGGCACGCCCGAAGCCCAACCTCTTCGTTCTTGGTTTGTACCATCACCGTCACCGGGATACCTCGGTTGGCGGTCAACTGTTTCTCCCCTGCGTTTGGGCAGATGTGCGATGGGCGAAGCGTGTGCCGCGTAGGGTGGCCGGTCCTGAACCGAAGATCGTGTTCTGAGGGATGACTTGGCCGGACACAACGGTCCCCGGCTGCACTATCGCTGAACGCCCGACCACTGAGCCGCCGAGAACAATGCATCTACTTGTGATCCAGGCACCAGGTCCGACGTGAACCGGCCTGGTAATCAACGCCATGTCACGCCTGTGCGCGTGGCTTCCCGTGGTAAGAAAAGTCTCCTGCGAGACGACGACATCGTGACCGATGTAGATGTGATCCTGATTGTGAAACCACACACCTTCGCCTATCCAGGAACGGTCTCCAATGTGAAGCTTCCACGGAAACTTCACACGGGTGCGCGGACGGAAAATAACTCCTTGACCGATCTGAGCCCCGAATTTCCTTAGAACCCAGACACGCAGGGCTGAGCTGATTTGCCAGGAATTGGTAACGAAAAGGAGTTCACAGATCGCCCAAAGGTAAACGATGGCTCGCGGGCGGTCCCACGCTTCCCGTTGTCCTGGTGCTTCCGCCAAATTTATGACTGGGATCTCTTCGGAGTCGAGCGGCAGGTTCTGATTCACCGTATCCCCCGTACGTTGTTCACAGCGTTAATCGAATAGTCTCGCCACATGGTGTCGACTCCTCGCATTGCAATTCTAGGGCTGAATTATCCGCCCGAGCCGACAGGCATCTCCCCGTACTTGGGTTCTTTCGCTCGTGGCTTGCGTAAACGCGGGCTCCCTGTGCGTGTCTATACGGCGCATCCTCACTATCCCGAATGGGAGTTTCGGCAAGGTTACGGACAGTGGACGAGGCGCGAGGATATCGATGAAATTGCCGTCACGCGCTTCCTTCATTACATGCCGAGCAAGCCGGACGGCATCCGCCGGCTGCTGTCGGAAATCACCTTCGGCCTCCGCCTTGCGTTCGCCCGCTGGGGAAAACCCGATGTGGTGGTGCTGGTGTCGCCCGCTCTCTTCGCGACGGCAATCGCCACCATCCGCGCCCGTCTCAGTCGACGGAATCCTGCGATCGTCGTCTGGGTGCAAGACATCTACAGTCTCGGTGTCACAGAGACCGGCGCAGGTGGGGGGACGGTGGCCAGAGTGATGAAGGCAGTTGAATCTGCGACACTCCGCGCGGCGACCGGCGTGGTTGTCATCCACTCGCGTTTCTCGTCGTACATCACCGACACGCTCGGCGTAGACCCGGAGCGCGTTCAGATCGTGCGCAACTGGACGCACCTTGAGCCCGCACCCGCACCGGACATAGTAAAGGTTCGGGCGCGGCACGGATGGTCCGCGGATGAAACCGTCGTTCTGCACGCCGGAAACATGGGCGCGAAGCAGGGACTCGGAAACGTCGTCGAAGCAGCCCGTCTCGCTGACGAGCGCGAACTGCCTCTGCGCTTCGTTCTTCTCGGGAACGGAAGCCGCAGGGAACACCTCGAAAAGAAAGGGCAGGGAATTCAGCGACTCCAGTTTATCGATTCCCTCGACGACGGCGGGTTCCAAGCGGCGCTGGCGTCTGCCGACATCCTTCTTGTGAACGAGAAGCCGGGCGTCTCGGAGATGGCCGTCCCCAGCAAGCTCACCTCATATTTCAGCACCGGGCGCCCAGTGCTTGCAGCGACCGATGCTCATGGGGCGACCGCAAGTGAAGTCAACTCGGCGCAAGGCGGGGTCATCATCCAAGCCGGAGACCCTGAAGCGCTGGTGCGGGAAGCTCTGTCGCTCGGCAGAGATTCCGAGCGGTGCCGCTGGTTCGGAGGCAATGGGTTGCGGTACCGGGAGGATGTGCTCGGCGAAGAAGCCGCAATCGATCAGTATGCTGAGTGGTTGAGAAGCCTGGCAGAGAAGCGAGCTCGCCCTGCCGGCGCGCGCCTGCCCGACACCCAAGGGGGAACAGCGTGACCAAACGAGCACTGATTACCGGAATCACCGGCCAGGACGGCTCCTACCTGGCGGAGCTGCTGCTCTCCAAAGGCTATGAAGTTCACGGTCTCATCCGCCGCGCCTCGACCTTCAACACCTCGCGCATCAACCATCTCTACGTTGACCCGCACGACCCCACGGCCAAACTGTTCCTGCACTACGGTGACCTCAGTGACGGCGCTCGTATGGTCACCCTGCTCAGTGAAATCCAGCCGGACGAGGTCTACAACCTCGCCGCGCAGTCGCACGTACGCGTCTCGTTCGACGAGCCGGAGCACACCGCCGACACAACCGGGACCGGCACAATCCGCTTGCTTGAAGCCGTGCGGATGTCCGGCATCCACTGCCGTTTCTACCAGGCGTCCAGCTCCGAGATGTTCGGCGCCACCCCGCCGCCGCAGAACGAAGAGACCCCGTTCTACCCGCGTTCGCCGTACGGCGCCGCGAAGGTGTACAGCTACTGGATCACCAAGAACTACCGCGAGGCCTACGACATGTTCGCGGTCAACGGCATCCTGTTCAACCACGAGTCGCCCCGCCGCGGAGAAACGTTCGTGACCCGCAAGATCACCCGCGCCGTCGCCGCGATCGCCGCCGGCAAGCAGGACGTCGTCTACCTCGGTAACCTCGACTCCGTGCGTGACTGGGGATATGCCGCCGAATACGTTGAAGGTATGTGGCGCATGCTCCAAGCTGATGAGCCCGACGACTTCGTGCTCGCGACCGGCGGAAGCTTCACCGTGCGCGACTTCGTCGAGGCCTCGTTCACGCGGGCCGGACTCGACTGGGAACAGCACGTGCGCTTCGACGAACGTTACCTCCGGCCGACCGAAGTCGACGCCCTCGTCGGCGACGCGTCTAAAGCGAAAGACGTGCTGGGTTGGGTTCCTGAGGTCGACACCGCGGAGCTCGCCCGGATCATGGTCGACGCCGACGTCGAAGCACTCAAGCACGACGGCACACACTGGATCGACGCCCCGAAGCTGACGAGCTGGGGAACGAAGTAATGCCCGCCGAGAACGTAGACTTCACGCCCGGGGAACTCCAGCGCGACGCGACGTTCTACGTCGCCGGCCACCGCGGCCTCGTCGGCTCCGCCATCTGGCGCCTTCTGCAGAAAGAGGGCTTCACCGGGCTGGTCGGGCGCGGCTCCTCCGAACTGGATCTGAAGAACCGCCAGGCGGTCTTCGACTTCTTCGCTGAGACCAAGCCCCGGTACGTCGTGCTCGCGGCGGCGAAGGTCGGCGGGATTCTCGCGAACGACACCTACCCAGTGGACTTTCTCAGCGAGAACCTGCAGATCCAGACCAACGTGCTCGACGCGGCGGTCGCTGCCGGCGTCGAGCGGCTACTGTTCCTCGGCTCGAGTTGCATTTACCCCAAGCTTGCTCCGCAGCCGATCAAAGAGGAGTACATGCTCACCGGGCACCTCGAGCCTACGAACGATGCCTACGCGATCGCGAAGATCGCCGGCATCCTGCAGGTGCAGGCCGTGCGGCGGCAGTATGGGCTGCCGTGGATCTCGGCCATGCCGACGAACCTCTATGGCCCGGGCGACAACTTCTCGCCGAAGGGCTCGCACGTGCTGCCCGCCCTCATCCGGCGATATGACGAGGCTGTGAAGTCGGGCGCCGAGACCGTGACGAACTGGGGTACCGGGTCGCCTCGTCGCGAGTTCTTGCACGTCGACGACATGGCTGCTGCGTGCCTCCACCTCATGGAGCACTACGACGGGCCGGAGCAAGTCAACGTCGGCACCGGAAGTGACGTCACCATCAAGGAGATCGCCGAGACAATTTCCCGCGTCGTCGGCTTCACCGGCGTCACGGAATGGGACACGACGAAGCCTGACGGAACGCCGCAGAAGCTTCTGGACGTTTCGAAGCTTGCCGATGCCGGCTGGACCGCGCAGATCAACCTCGAAGACGGGATGAAGTTGACCGTCGACTGGTACCGCGAGCACGTCGACACGATCCGCGACTAATCGCCGTCGATTGCAGACGTCGAGGCATCGAATTGGATGAAGGCATGACACCCCCGAAGCACGGTCGCCAGAAGGGACGGCGAGCGGAAAAAAGTCGAACCCGAATTTGGGTTGTGAGTGCTTTCGCTCTGGTGCTCATCGCTTTTGTCGCATGGGTGGGCGTGCGGGGCCTAATGGCGAAGAGCGAGATCGAAGCGGCGGTTCCGCTAGCTTCGGCCCTGAAAGACCAGGTCATCGCTCAAGAGACCGACAAGATCGGGACTACGGCCGCGGCTCTCGACAACCACGCCGCAACAGCCGCGTCGCTTACCAGCGATCTGTTATGGCGGATCGCTGAGTTCCTGCCATTGGTGGGGCCGAACCTCACGGCGTTCCGTGAACTGGCCGCTGTCGTCGATAACCTCTCTAACGATGCCGTGGGTCCGTTGACCGAGCTCGCCGCCTCCATCGAGGTTGCCGATTTCAAACCCGCTGGTGGCGCGCTCGATGTCCAGCCGCTGATTGATGCCCGCCCGGTGGTCGAACGCGCTGCGTCGGCAATCGACGAGGCACAGTCGACGATGTCCGGCATCGACACCGATTCCACGATTGTTCAGGTTCGCAACGCGAAGCTCCAACTCGCCGAACAGCTTGCTGCACTCGCCGATCCCGTGCACGCCGTCCGCACAGCGGTCGTTCTTGTTCCCGACATGCTCGGAGCATCTGGGCCGCGGGACTTTCTTCTTCTTTTCCAGAACCCCGCCGAATTGCGGGCCAGTGGGGGTATTCCCGGGGCGCTCGCCCTGCTGCACACCGAAGCCGGGCGTATCGACCTAGGTCAGCAGGCTGCTGCTTCTGGTTTCGCTCGATTCGACGAACCGGTGCTTCCTCTGTCCGACGAGACCCGGGGGCTTTACGGCGACATCACCGGCGAGTTCATGCAGAACGTGAACCTCACGCCGCGGTTCCCACTATCTGCGCAGCTCGCGCGAGAAATGTGGAAGCAAAAGTACGGCACCGAAGTCAGCGGAGTGCTCTCCGTCGATCCGGTCGCATTGGCCTACCTGCTTGAAGCCACTGGGCCGATCACGCTTCTCACCGGGGACTTACTGTCGGCTGAGACCGCAGTCAGCCTCCTCCTGCGCGACGTCTACGTCCGCTATAGCGAGCCAGCGCAGCAAGACCTCTTCTTTGCAGCGGCGGCATCCGCGGTCTTCGACAAGGTAGCGAGCGGCGATCTGGACCCGGTGAAACTCATCGCTGCGCTCGCGAGGGGTGGGGAAGAGCGCCGCATCAGCCTCTGGAGTGCTGTCGAAGCCGAACAGGTTGAACTCTTGGGCACAACCCTCGCAGGGGCGCTTCCGCAGAAGACCAACGCGGTACAGCCGTTCGGTGTGTACCTCAACGACGCCACGGCGTCGAAAATGGACTTTTACCTCGACGTTCAAGTGGCAGATGGGCAGACCACATGCCGGGCGGATGGCCGGCCTCATTACGGGGTTTCGGTGACCTTGACGAACACGGCACCCGTGGACGCGCCGACCACGTTCCCGGAGTACGTGACCGGGGGCGGGGCGTTTGGAGTAACGCCCGGAAACATCAAGACGTTAGTCAACGTCTACGGCACTCCGGAACTCCAGAACCTAGGCGTGGCGCGGGATGGAGTAGCTGTGCCTCATCTCCCGGCAACTGACGGTGGGTATCAGGTGAGCCAAATTGCTATTGAACTCGCCCCAGGCGAGAGCACGACGGTACAGTTCGGTTTCCTCGGAGAGCAACCATTCCAGGGCGAAGTGGACACCCAACAGACTCCCGTAATTAACCGTCACGAAACATCGAAACTAACGTTAAGTTGCGACTTTCCCCTATGGTAGGAGCGTGTCGTTCTAGACACGCCAATGTCGGATCGACAAAACCATAGTCCTGGGGGTCTATAACCATGTTCAAAAAAGTACTCGCGACGCTTGCGCTCGCAACGATGGCGTTCTTCGCCGTACCAGCAGCAGCCAACGCTTACGGTCCCAACTCCAACGGCACCGTCGTCGGCCCGATCGTCCCCGGTCAGAGCGTTACCATCGTCTTCGGACCGAACGCGTTCTCCGGATCGTCCAACGTCTCGTTCACCGTCTCTGGCAACAGCGTTGTCACCCTCGGTGCCTTCAAGGCCGCAACCACCACCTCTTTCGAGAAGAAGTCCAACGCTGACGGCTCGATCGAGCTCGACGTGACACTGCCCGAGAACGCGTCAGGCACCTACTCGATCACTGGCACTGACGTAGACGGCAACATCGGTACCGCCAGCCTGACGGTTCCGGCATCCGACGCCGGTAGCGGCAACCTCCCGGACACCGGTAGCGAAGTTCCGGTTCTCGCTCTCTGGACCGCCGGTGGCGCACTCGCCCTCGGTGCAGGCCTCATCGCTGTCATGACGCTCGTTCGTCGCCAGCGTCTCTCGCAGGACTAAGAGACTCGCAACCCGACAAAGCGGATCTCTGAACACTGATCACCGAAGAAGGTCCCAGGCTCTGGCCTGGGGCCTTCTTCGCGCGTATGCCGCCTGCAGGGGCCATAGTTTGGAAGAACAATGAAAATCTCCGTAATCGGCTGTGGGTACCTTGGCGCCGTCCACGCAGCCTCTATGGCCCAGCTCGGTCATGACGTCATCGGCATTGATGTCGACAGGGCGAAGATCGACTCACTCTCTCAGGGCAAGGCGCCGTTCTTCGAGCCCGACCTACCTGAGCTGCTGATCGCCGGAATCGAAGCGGGGTCTTTGCGCTTCAGCTCCGACATGGCGGACGTGGCGGGCAGCGTAGTCCACTTCGTCGCGGTGGGAACTCCCCAGCAGAAGAGCGGCACCGGCGCCGACCTGAGCTATGTTGACGCTGCCATCGAGGGACTGTTGCCGCATCTTGCGCCGGGCGACCTCGTAGTCGGTAAGTCGACGGTGCCCGTCGGCACCGCCGAGCGCCTCGCTGCGATCATCGAACCAACCGGTGCTCAGCTTGCCTGGAACCCAGAGTTCCTTCGCGAGGGGTACGCCGTGAAGGACACCATTTCTCCGGACCGGCTGGTTTATGGGGTTCGGCGAGAGGATCCCTCGGCTTCGGTCGCTTCGCTCCCTCCAGCCAGCGGCGGAGGGGGAGCTTCGCGCCAAGAAGCCAGGCGCGCCGTCGCGATCCTTAACGAGGTGTACGCGCAGGCCATCGCCGCCGACACTCCCCTCGTCGTCACGGATTACGCCACGTCTGAACTCGTGAAGGTGGCGGCAAACGCTTTTCTCGCCACCAAGATTTCCTTCATCAATGCTATGGCCGAGATCGCTGAAGTCGCTGGGGCCGACGTCACCGAGCTGGCTGATGCCATTGGCTACGACGCCCGCATCGGACGCAAATTCCTCAACGCCGGCGTCGGCTTCGGTGGCGGGTGCCTTCCGAAAGACATTCGCGCTTTCACTGCCCGCGCCGAGGAACTCGGCCGCGGAGAATCCGTCGCCTTTCTCAAGGAGGTCGACGCGATCAACCTGCGCCGCCGCGACCGTGTCGTCGAGCTCGTCGTCGACGCGCTCGGCGGCAGTGCATTCCAGAAAAAGGTCGCCGTACTCGGTCTGGCGTTCAAGCCCAACAGCGACGATATTCGTGATTCGCCCGCGCTCGACGTCGCCGTGCGCCTGCACGGGCTGGGCGCCCACGTCGTCGCCACCGACCCCGAGGCGATCGCGAACTCGAAGCTCAAGCACCCGCAGCTGGCCTTCGGCTCCACAGCTGAAGCGCTCAAGGGCGCTGACATCGTCGTCGTGGTGACCGAATGGAACGAGTATCGGTCGCTTGACCCTGTAGAACTGGCCTCCGTCGTCGACGGCACCATCGTCGTCGATGGACGCAACTGCCTCGACGTCGCCGCCTGGCGCGGAGCAGGGTGGCGCTATATCGGTCTCGGACGACGCTGACCCGCGCGGTGTGACATGACCCTCGACGAGACGTTCAATCCACAGCGGAATTCGCTCAACGCGTTCCGCCTCCTGCTCGCATCGCTCGTCGTCGTGTCACACTCGTGGCTGCTCAGCGGTACGGGGCTGCAACCGAGGCTCGGAGGCATCGACCTCGGCACCTGGGCGGTCCTCGGTTTTTTCGGCATTTCCGGTTTTCTCATCACCCGCAGCCGACTCTCGGCGAGGTCCGCGGGGACGTATTATCGGAACCGCGCACTCCGGATTCTTCCCGCCTTCCTCGTCTGCATCCTCGTCGTCGCGTTCGTGTTTGCACCCCTCTCGGTGCTGTTGCGGCCGGGTGCCTCGTACTCGATACCGAGCGCGGTCACCTATGTGCTCACCAACCTGCCGCTCTCGGCGCAGTTCCTCTCTCAGAAGGGCATCGAGTCGACGCTGCTCGGCGTGCCGATCACTGGTTACTGGAACGGGCCTCTGTGGACGCTGTTCTGGGAAGCGTGCTGCTATCTCCTCGTCGGGGTGCTCGTCAGCGTCTTGCCGAAGAGGTGGGTGCGCGTGTTCGTCGTCGCGATGTTCGGAGCTGCCACGGTTCTCGTCGTGCTGACGACGGCTGGGGTGCTGACGGTCGGCCCGTCGGCGGGCGCGGTGTTCCCGCTCTTCGTGGCATTCTTCGCAGGGTCGCTCGCCTTTTTGTTCCGTCGTGCGATCGACGTCAGTTGGCCGGTGTTGGTCGCCTGCATCCTCGTGATCGTCGCATCCGTGCTTGTCGGGTTTGCTGCAGCCTTCGCCGCCCTGCCGTTCGTATTACTTCTCTTGCGGCTCAGCGCTGTTCTGCCGTTGCACCGGGTCGGGGCGCGGTACGACATGTCCTACGGCATTTACATCTACGGCTGGCCGGTGCAACAGCTGCTGGCTCTCGTCACGCTCGGCACCGGGATGCCTGTGGCCGGGTTCATCGCCTTGAGCCTGGTTCTCACGGCGCCGCTGGCGTTCCTCAGCTGTCTGGTCGTGGAGCGGCCCGCCCTCGCCCGCAAGCACGGTCGCACGGGGATGCCAAAGCCAGCTGCGCCGGCGCTGCAATCCTGAGCGCGGCCACTTAATAAAAAAGAGGGTCTCGGCTATCGCCGGGGCCCTCTTTTCCTCTTCGCAGGCAGTCCTGGGGGGATTTGTCTACGCGAGTACGGCGGGATTCGGACAAGTCAACGAATGCCATCGCTCGATGCCTACAGGCTACGCCTCCTCCATTGCAAAAGCACTGGGTACTGGCTGAGAACTTGAGGACCGCTGCTGAAGGCCATCGACAGCCTATTCGCACGCTCCGTACTGGTCCCCAATACGGGGTACATCGGGTTTCTGACGGGGTTCGTGAGATATGCTCAGTTTACCAAGTCTCACCGACAGAGGAGCAGCAATGGCGCTTTCTGCGATCCATTTTCGGCACGGTCACGGCGACCGCGCTCGAGCGGCGGTCAGTGCCGATTCCGTACGCACAACTCTTGAGCGTGGCACCTACACCGCCCTTCTTTCGGCGGTGGGCTTCATCATAGTGAACCTGCTGAAAATAGCCGAGCGTCGCGAGAAGCGTCTGTCGGAGGGTCGTCGACCCTGATTGAAGCTGCCCAGGGCGGGCGGTGATCCAACACAACCAACGAGGGGGCCGCATCACGCGGCTCGGGGCATCTACCTTTCGTATGCCGAGCCGCGCCGACTGACGCAGAGGCGGCCAGATGTTCGTCCCCGAGTTCCACACGCCGCCCCCTGGCCATCACCTGCGCAATGCCCTCCTCACCCTTCTTGTCATTGTCGTGGCCATCATCACGACGTTGCTCGTGGGGGCAGCCGGAGTGATCGGTTCTTATACGGCGAATTTGTCGAGCACCTTCGACAGCGCGAAGAAGGTGGCCGTCAGCGAAGTGTTTCCCGAGGAGGCAACCCGCCCGGTGGTGTCGGCGACCACCTCCCAGAACATCCTGCTGATGGGATCGGACAGCCGAGGCGCCCTCGCCGACGACATCGACGATGTCGGAGGAACACGCTCCGACACGATGATGGTCGTGCACATCTCCGCGAACCGCGACAGTGTGCAGGTCATGTCAATCATGCGCGACAGTTGGGTCGACATTCCCGGTCACGGCAAAGCGAAAATGAATGCCGCCCTCGCTTTCGGGGGAGTGCCACTCGCCGTTCAGACCATCGAGGGTCTCATCGGCTCCCGGATCGATCGGGTCGCGATCGTCGACTTCGAGGGGTTCAAAGGCATCACCGATGCTCTGCACGGCGTTGAAGTTAACAACCCGGTGGCGTTTGACTCGTATCACCTGGAGGGAAAAGTCTTCGCCGAGGGGTTGAGTACCCTGACGGGCGAAGAGGCACTTGCCTTTGTGCGCGAGCGTTATGCCTTCACTGACGGCGATTACCAGCGGGTGCGCAACCAGCAAGCCTTCATCAGGGGTGTGATGAGCGAGATCCTCAGCGCTGAAACACTCACCAACCCAATGACCATCAGTAACCTGGTGTCGTCGATCGCGCCGTTTGTCACCCTCGATGCCGGTTTCACCTCCGCATACGCGGCCGGTCTCGGGCTGGAGCTTCGTGACATCCGTATGGAGGACGTGGCATTCTTCACCATGCCGACCAGGGGAACGGGCATGGAGGGGAGCCAATCGGTGGTCAACGTCGACTGGGACCAGCTCGCTGTTCTGCAACAGCACTTCCGAGACGACACGCTGTCGGAGTATCAGTCTTCGTCGCCCGGCGGCTAGGAAGTGCGTCGCTGTTGGTGTGGGAAACTTGGATTGCGTCGGTCCCGAACCCGACTCATAGCGGAGCGATAATGCCAGACTTTTCCATTCTTACTGTGTGCTCCGGCAACATCTGTCGATCCCCGCTCGCGGAGCAGCTTCTGCGGATGGCACTCGCCGATCTCGCTGATGTGCGAGTCTCAAGTGCCGGGACCATGGGAATGGTCGGTTCACCGATGGACGCGCAGTCGGCGGCGCTGGCCGTCAGGCTCGGAGTGGCCGACAGTGCAGAGCATGTGGCCCGGGAGCTGAACACTCGATTGATCGACGATGCCCAACTGATCTTCGCCATGTCGCGGGATCACCGCAGGGCGGTCGCAGAGTTGTCTCCGCGAGCCGTTCGCCGCACGTTCACGATCCGCGAATTCGCGCGGATCGCCGCAGAGGTCACCGACGACGACCTTGCTCACGTCGCAGCGCTGCCACTCGACGATGTCTCCGGTCGGCTTGCCGAGACGGCGGGCGTCGTCGCCGCGATGCGTGGAATGGTGAGCCCCGCCGGTGCGCTAGATGATGATGACGTCATCGACCCATACCGGCGACCTTCGGACGTCTACGAGCGCTCGGTGAGCGAGCTGCGCCCGGCCGTTGATTCGGCCGTGGCCCTCTTCAGGCGTGCGCTGACCCTTTCCGTCTGAAAACTCGCACCTCGGAAACGCGCGCCAAGGTGCAGGTAGGCAATTTTCGGCCAATCAGCGCCTGCGGTAGGCTCGCTTTCGGGGCTCGACGACTTTCGCCGCAGGTGTTGTGGCAGACAGCAAAGGCATTAGAACTATGAAAAATATCCTCGTTACAGGCGGCGCCGGGTTCATCGGATCGAACTTCGTGCACTACGTGCTCAGCAACACCGACTACTCGGTGACGGTGCTCGACAAGCTGACCTACGCCGGCAACCGCGCCTCCCTCGAGGGGCTCCCCGCCGACCGATTCGAACTCGTCGAGGGTGACATCGCCGACGCTGCAGTCGTGAACCCGCTTGTGGAGAGCCACGACGCCGTCGTGCACTACGCCGCCGAGTCGCACAACGACAACTCCCTCAACGACCCGGCCCCGTTCCTCACCACCAATGTCATCGGCACCTACACGCTGATCGAGGCCGCCCGGCGCACAGGCACCCGGTTCCACCACATCTCGACCGATGAGGTCTACGGCGACCTGGAACTCGACGACCCGGCCCGGTTCACCGAAGAGACCCCGTACAACCCGTCCAGCCCCTACTCGTCGACGAAGGCAGCATCCGACCTGCTCGTCCGCGCCTGGGTGCGCAGCTTCGGCCTGCAGGCGACGATCAGCAACTGCTCGAACAACTACGGGCCGTACCAGCACGTGGAGAAGTTCATCCCGCGCCAGATCACGAACGTGCTCATGGGAACCACCCCGAAGCTCTACGGCGACGGGCTCAACGTGCGTGACTGGATCCACGCCGAAGACCACTCCTCCGCCGTTCTCGCGATCCTCGAACGCGGAGCGATCGGCGAAACCTACCTCATCGGCGCCGACGGCGAGCGCAACAACAAAGAGGTCGTCGAACTCATCCTCGAGCACCTGGGCAAGCCGCGCGACGCCTACGAGCACGTCGTCGATCGCCCCGGACACGACCGCCGGTACGCCATCGACTCGTCGAAGCTCCGCACCGAACTCGGCTGGCTCCCCGCCTTCTCCGACTTCGAGCAGGGACTCGAAGCGACGATCGCCTGGTACTCCGACAACCGCGAGTGGTGGCTGCCGCAGAAGCAGGCCACCGAAGCCAAGTACCAGCTCACCAACCAGTAGAAAGTTCTCCACCCTGTGATTGAAACCGGCAAGCCCCTGACTGTGACGAAGACCGGCATCCCCGGGCTGCTGGTGGTGGACCTCCCCGTCCACGGCGACAACCGGGGATGGTTCAAGGAGAACTGGCAGCGCGCCAAGATGCTGGAGCTGGGGCTTCCCGACTTCGGGCCGGTACAGAACAACATTTCCTACAACGACGCGATCGGCACCACCCGCGGACTGCACGCCGAGCCGTGGGACAAATACGTCTCCGTCGCCACCGGCCGGATCTTCGGCGCCTGGGTCGATCTGCGCGAGGGGCCGAGTTTCGGCGCCACCTTCACGATCGAGATCGATGCGTCGTCCGCCGTCTTCGTGCCCCGGGGCGTGGCGAACGGCTACCAGACCCTCGAGGCCGACACTGCCTACACCTACCTCGTCAACGACCACTGGTCGCCGGATGCGTCCTACGCGTTCGTCAACCTCGCCGACGAGTCGGCGGCTATTGAGTGGCCGATCGCACTCGAGGATGCCGAGACCTCGGCGAAGGACCGCGCGCACCCGCGCCTCGGCGACGTCGTGCCCATCCCACGGCTCAAGACGCTCGTGATTGGCGGCGGACAGCTCGGAACCGCGCTCCGCCGGGCGCTGCCTGGTGCAGACGTTGTCACCCGCTCCACGCTCGACCTCACCAATCCGGCCGACTTCGAGTCGGTGCCGTGGGCGAGCTACGACACCGTCATCAACGCGGCCGCGTACACCGCCGTCGACACCGCCGAGACGCCGGAAGGTCGGCGAGCTGCGTGGGCGGTCAACGTCGACGCCACGGCGAGGCTCGCCCGGATCGCGACCGAGCACCGGCTCACCCTCGTGCACGTGTCGAGCGACTACGTGTTCGACGGCACGGCGGAGACCCACCCCGAGACGGAAGCGTTCAGCCCCCTCGGCGTGTACGGGCAGACGAAGGCAGCAGCCGACGCCCTCGTAGGTACGGTTCCGCGGCACTACGTCGTCCGGACCAGCTGGGTCATCGGCGAAGGTAACAACTTCGTCCGCACGATGGAGTCCCTCGCCCAGCGCGGGATCCGCCCGAGCGTCGTCGACGACCAGTACGGGCGGCTGACCTTCGCCGAGGACCTGGCCGCAGGCATCCGTCACCTGGTGGAGACGGAAGCGCCCTTCGGAACCTACAACCTCAGCAACGAAGGCCCGGTACAGAGCTGGGCCGATATCGCCCGCGAGGTCTTCGAGATCGCCGGTGTCGGACGCGATGCGGTCACCGGTGTGTCCGCAGCCGAGTACGGGGCAGGGAAGGACCTCGCCCCGCGACCCACGAACAGCGTGCTGGACCTGGCGAAGATCGAGGCGACCGGCTTCGTGCCGCGGGATGCGCGTGAGGCGCTCGGAGCGTACCTGCGACCTGCGCAGTAACGCGACACAACGGCGCGCGGTCAGCGCGCTGTATGCCTCCCGTGGCTCTGCCGTTCCCGCCGCCGAAGCATCGCAATCACCAGGACGGTACCGACCAGCCCGCCGATCGAGTTCGCGAGAACATCGGTCGGATCGGCCTGCCGGCCAGGGCGAAACACCAGCTGGGTGAATTCGGCGGCGAAGGAGCCGGCCACGCACAGGGTCGGCGCCATCCACCGGCGGCCCTGCGGCATGAATAGGGCGAGCACGAAACCGAGAGCAAGGAACAGCGCGGCGTTGGCGGCGAACTCCAGCACGCCGTAACGAAAAATGCTCGGGAAGCCTGCGGCCCGGAGCCCATCGAGTAGAGGGTTCAGCGAACTGTGCAGCACCCGGTCGACGGGCGTGGGCCAGAGGAGCACCATCCCGACGCCGACGACCAGGATGCCCACGAAAGAGAGGGCGACGGTCCGGGAAGCGCGAGCAGGCATGGTCTCCGGTTGCTGGTGGACGAGCGGCTGCCCGCCAGTTTAGGACGCGAGGTTCGACAGCCGCCTTCACCCGCATTGGGGGTTCCCTCCACTTCGTCGCTGGCGCTCCTCCAGTGAGCGGGAACGCTCGTACGGGCGCTCCTCTCCCGCGTTGGTGCTCCCGGGTGGCCTCGTAGGGAGTTCATAGGCGATCCATAAAGACGTCGCCGATGCTGGACTTCATCGGAACGAGTCCGACGTCGAAGAGGTAACCATGAGTCGCATACCCGAACCAGATCTGACCCCTGCGGGTCCTCCCTACGAGGGCCGGCTGCTCGACCGGGCCGACGAAGAGGTCGTCGACCAGGGCGTCGCCTTCGACCTCCACACCCTGGTCAGCCGCCGCCGCGTCCTGACCCTGCTGGGCCTGGGCGTCGGCATCGTCGCGCTCGCCGCCTGCTCGACCGGCACCGCCGGCGGCAACTCGGCCGGGTCGACGGCCGCTACCAGCGCAGGCGAGATCCCCGACGAGACCGCCGGGCCCTATCCCGGCGACGGCTCCAATGGCGTCAACGTGCTGGAGCAGTCCGGCGTCGTCCGCAGCGACATCCGGTCCAGTCTCGACGGAGGCACGACGGCATCCGGTGTGCCGATGACTCTCTCGCTGACCGTCCTCGACATGGCCAGCAACGACGCCCCGTTCACGGATGCCGCCGTCTACGTCTGGCACTGCGACAGCGCCGGCGGGTACTCGATGTACTCCTCCGGCATCGAGAACGAAACTTACCTGCGCGGGGTGCAGGTCGCCGACGGTTCGGGCACCGTCTCGTTCACTTCGGTCTTCCCGGCCTGCTACACGGGGCGCTGGCCGCACATCCACTTCGAGGTGTACCCGACGGTCGATGGGATCACGGATGCGAGCAACGCGATCGCCACCTCGCAGGTCGCCGTGCCCGCGGACGTCAGCAAGACGGTCTACGCGCTCTCCGAGTATTCGGGGTCCACCGCGAACCTGTCGCAGGTGTCTCTGACCGACGACAACGTCTTTAGCGACGACGGGGGAGCGTCGCAGCTGGCGACGGTGACCGGGGATGCCACGTCGGGCTACCAGGTGTCGCTCGCCGTCCGTGTCGACACCGCCACCACGCCCACCGCGGGTTCGGCGCCCGGTGGAGGGCCGGGCGGTGGAGGGCTGGGCGGAGGGACGCCGCCTTCTCGGTGAGCCGGAGGGTTGGGGCCGGATCTGCTAGGAAAACGATGGTGGGTTAGGCAATTGCTGGGGTGATGTGGACCTCGTATCCCAGGGACTTGAGTTGTTTCAGGGCCCGATTCTT